>JAIXKT010000050.1:32428-82330 GCA_026932145.1 Bacteroidia bacterium | reverse complement strand
AAAAATAATAAAAAAAAACATAACCCAATGATACACAAAGAAAAAAATTAAAAAACTATCTTTTCGGAAGCCATCATTTGCTCTACAAGTTCTACATCGTGTGCATTTCCAATAAAAATTGGGGTTCTTTGATGCAGTTCAACGGGTATTGTATCCATAATACGGTCATTTCCGTTGGATGCTTTTCCGCCTGCTTGTTCTGCAATAAAGGATAATGGGTTGCATTCATATAGTAATCTTAATTTCCCTTTTGGGTTTTTGGTAAGTCCGGCATAAATGTAAATACCTCCTTTGATAAGATTTCTGTGAAAATCGGCAACTAATGTTCCGATATACCGGCCTGTGTAGGGGCGGTTAGTGGCTTTATCTTCTTGTTTTAAATATTGCAAAAAGGATTTTAGGCCGGGTTCAAATCGTTCAAAGTTACCTTCATTAACAGAATATGTATTTCCGTTTTGTGGGAATTTAATATTTGGGTGAGATAGTAAAAACTCTCCTAAGGATGGGTCTAAGGTGAAGCCATTAACGCTGCGTTTGGTTGCATAGACCAAAATTGTACTGGAACCATATAAGACATAGCCGGCTGCTATTTGTTTGTTTCCGGGTTGTAGGCAATCGGCAATACTTGGGGGTGCATCCTGATTTAGTCTTCTATAAATGGCAAATATAGTTCCGATAGGGGCACTTACGTCTATGTTGCTAGAGCCATCCAGTGGGTCAAATAGTACAACATATTTTCCTTGTGAGTCAGGGAGGAGAATGACTTCATCATTTTCTTCGGATGCGAGCGCGCAGACTTGCCCTCCCATAGAGAGCATTCTGATAAGTTGGTGGTTTGCAAAAACATCCAATTTGGTAACCTGTTCTCCTTGGATGTTGGTTTGGCCGGTACTTCCCAATATATTGGCTAATCCGGCTAAGTTTACTTCTCTATGAATAATCTTAGCGGCAAGCATTAAATCTCTTAATAATTTTGAGAATGAGCCTGTTGCATCTTCTGTATGATATTCTTGCTCTACAATGAATTGTTCTAAGGTTGTTGTCATTGCGGTTTTATACGAAAAATAGTGGATAATGTTTAAAATTCGGCGTTTTTGGGTGTTCTTGGAAAGGGGATAACGTCTCGGATATTGGTCATTCCTGTTATGAATAGTAGTAAGCGTTCAAAGCCGAGGCCGAATCCGCTATGCGGAGCTGCACCGAAACGCCGGGTATCTAAATACCACCAATAATTAGCCTCCGGTAATTCTAATTCGCGGATACGTTGCAGGAGTTTGGTATAATTTTCCTCTCGCTGTGAGCCGCCTATTATTTCGCCGATTCCCGGAAAAAGTACATCCATTGCTCTTACGGTTTTTCCGTCATCATTTTGCTTCATATAGAAGGCTTTTATTTCCTTAGGATAATCTGTTAAAATTACCGGACGCTGAAAATGTTTCTCTACTAAATATCGTTCATGTTCTGATTGCAGGTCTGCGCCCCAAAAAACTGGATATTCAAATGGGTGTTTACAGTCTGTTAGTATTTGTATTGCCTGCGTGTAGGTAATTCTTTCAAAAGGGTTTTCTAAGACAACGTGCAGTTTTTGGAGTAAATGGTCTTTGGGTTGGTGTTCTTCGGCGGTTTGGGCGGAAAGATAGGTTAAATCTTCAAGATATTCGTTTAGTGCAAATTGAACTACGTTTTTCAAGAGTTCTTCGGCAAGGTTCATGTTGTCATTTAGGTCATAGAATGCCATTTCTGGTTCTATCATCCAAAATTCGGCTAAATGTCTGGCTGTGTTTGAGTTTTCTGCCCGAAAAGTAGGGCCAAAAGTATAGATTTCCGAAAGTCCCATTGCAGCTAACTCTCCTTGTAGTTGTCCGCTAACGGTTAGATGAGTAGGTTTCCCAAAGAAGTCTGCCGAAAAATCAATTCCGTGTTCATTTTTGGGGATATTATTTAGGTTTAGGGTAGTAACTTGAAACATTTCGCCTGCGCCTTCGCAGTCAGAGCCGGTGATGATGGGGGTATGGATATAATAAAATCCTTTTTGGTGAAAGAAATGGTGAATCTGATATGCCATTGCATGGCGCAAGCGTAATACGCTGCTAAATGTTTTGGTTTTGGGGCGTAAATGGGCTATTTCCCGTAGAAATTCCAATGAATGGGCTTTTTTTTGTAAGGGAAAAGTATCTGGGTCTGACTCCCCAAATATCTCGATATGAGATGGTTGCATTTCTATATTTTGTTCTTTTCCGGAGGAAGCTACGATATTACCGGTGGCCGAAATGCAGGCACCGGTTGTTAATTTTTTTCGTATATCTTCTCCCAAAATAGTGTTATCTAAAACCAACTGCAACCCGGAAATAGTTGATCCGTCATTGAGTTCAATAAAGGAATATTTTTTTCCCTCCCGTTTGGTTTTTATCCAGCCCATAACTGTTTGGGTTTCATTAGCAGGCTGTTTCTGAATCAATTCTTTTATTTTTGTCCGCTTCATTTTTAAAGCTAAAAAAGTTCGCAAAGTTACGACTTATCGGTCTGTGTTTGGTTGTTTTTCTAATAACTTATGGTTTTCATGCCAAAAACTTAGTATTTTAGGTTAAGCAGTATGAAACCGATAATTTTTTGAAGCCTAAGCTATCTTTTTAGGTAGGCCATGCAATTGGTTTTTTGGATTCTATAATTCCTATGATACTGATTGCAAGTATTGAGATTAGCATTTTTAACATAAATTCATTTAGGTTAAAAATGCCAATAGTTGTAAGTTTTTGGTTTAATAAGGAAGCGGTTATGAGCAGGATGGCGTATCCAGAGATTCGCTTAATTGGATAGGGAATCCGATAGTATTGTTGCCCCACAAGATAACATAAGACTGTCATTGTTAGGTAGCAAAAAAAAGTTGCCCATGCGCAGGCTATAAATCCGAAATAAGGAATAAATACTACATTTCCGAAGATAGTTATTAACGCACCTATAATGGCAAAAAACAACCCAAAACGTAACTGTCCGGTAATTTTAAACCAGATACTTAACTGATAATAAGTAGCTAAGAAAACGTTTGCTAACAATATTAGCGGGATTGCTTTTATTCCTACCCAATAAGAATTTGGGAGTAAGGTTTTGCTGGTAAGCCCCCAAAAGTGAAATGATACTATTTCAAAAGAGAAGCTGGAAATTATAAAAAATGCAAGTAAACAAAGTAATACAAAGTAGAAGAAGCTACGTGCCAGAAAAGTTTGGCTATTTTTATTTTGGATATTTTTAAAAAAGATGGGGTCTGCTGCATACCGAAAAGCTTGTGAAACCAATGTGATGATCATTCCAAGTTTATAATTAGCGGAATAAATTGCATTGAGTTCTAAGCCTGTACGCACTGCGCCGAAATACCAACCCGTTTTCCATAAGCGCGGCAGCAAATTCCTATCTAAAGTTTCATTTAAAGAGCCTACTAAGCCAGCTACCATAATAAAACTACCGTAGTAACCCAATTGCTGCACTTTTTTTAATGACAACTTATACGGATTAGGTAAGTTTTGATACAATGCACAAAGTAACCGTACCAAAGATGCTATTAGATTTGCCAACAGCGCACCAGATACTCCCCAAGATAAAATAGTAACAAATAAAATACTTAATAACAGCGTGATAGCGATACTTACCAATGAGGTAAATACAAACTGCTTGGCCTTTTGGTCATAACGTAACTTTGCCATTGGCAAGGCTGCCCAGCAATCTAAGATAATAATTCCAGCTACCAACAAAACCCACTCAGGGTTACTTGAGTAACCTAATATTTTTGAAATGAAGGGATTAAAACTAATAATAACTATTCCGAAACAACAGGATAGTAGAAAAATTGCCCACGTAGAGTTTGCATAATTTTTATCCGCTGATTCAGTATTTTGAGAAAATCTAAAGAAAGAGGTTTCTAAGCCAAGAGTCAGCAAAATTTGGGGATAAAACATCCACGCATATAGGTCAGAGAATGCACCAAAGTCAGATAAAGAAAAATGGTGAACAAAATAGGGCGTTAATAACCAATTAATTAATCTTCCGATAATAGAACTAAGTCCGTATAAAGCACTTTGAGATGCTAACCGTCTTAGTTGCATAAGGTATAGTTCTGTAGCCGCCCGGAATTAAGCAGTTGCTGTATATCCGGATGTAAAACTGTTTTGGAAATTAATTGTAAATGTCTTTCGTGGTGTGTATCTGTTCCCAGAAAATCTATAAGATTATTTTGAATTAAATATTTAGCTGCCTTTACTGCTAACGGAGCATATACTCCGGATAAGGAGTTGATATTTAGCTGGAGTAGTAAGCCTAAGTCTTTTAGCCGGTGAAATTGCTTAAAGTCTTGCCAATAAAAATTATATCGTTCTGGATGCGCCAATATTGGGCGATAGCCGCTTGTTTTTAATTTGAAAATAATTTCCTCAAAAAAAGGCGGTTGAACCATCATAGAAGTTTCTACTAAAATATGCTGATTACCAAATGTAATGAGTTCTTTATTTTCTAACTTAGCCTCAAATCCGTCGTCAATCATATATTCGGCAGATGCTTCTATCTGAATCGATATTTGAAGGTCTGCTAATTTAGCTTGGACTTCTGCTAACTTAGTTTGGATTATTTCTGGTGTATTTCGATACTGGTCTGCCATCACGTGAGGGGTGGTGATTAACTTGCGGTAGCCGAGTTCATATAATCCGCGAATTAAAGTGATAGATTCTTCTATAGATTGCGAACCGTCATCAATACCGGGCAGTAGATGAGAGTGCATATCAACCTTCAAGATAGCCAAACTTAAAGAAGATTGGCTATCTTTTGATTTTCTAAATAAGTTTTGAAACCAGCTCATTTTGATTTAATAATTTTTTTCCACCACGGCCTATGGTCAGAATCAATATAATATCCGTAACCATAACCATAGTTGTAACCATAACCATAACCATAACCTTCGTGTTCCATATCTACATAGTTAAATACGATATAAAGGTTTTTCAACTGATTTTCATTTTGAATAGTTTCTATATTATTCAAAAAAGTTTTCTTAGAGTAATCAGAACGTATCACATATAAGGAGAGATCACTCATCTTGAGTAGGCTTAATGCGTCGGTTACTAAACCAACCGGCGAAGTATCAAAGAAAATATAGTCATATTTTTCTCGATAATAATTTATAATGTCTTTAAGTTTCTCGTTAGCAATAACTTCTGCGGGGTTTGGTGGTAAACTACCCGCAGTAATCATATCAAAGTTTTGAAAGCCTGTACTCTTTATGACGGCATCTGGTGTTTGTTCACCAAGTAAAACAGAAGATATTCCAATATCATTCTTTATATTAAAATACAGATGTAAGCGAGGTTTACGTAAATCGAAGTCTATTAGTAAAACTTTTCTACCTGTATTGGAGGCAAGAGCCGCTAAATTTATAGAAATAAAAGATTTTCCTTCTCCGCTTATCGTGGAGGTAGTAGAGATACAATATCCTTGTTTAGGTTCTCTAATAATTGAAAAGACATTGGAGCGCAGATGCCTAAACGATTCTGTTAATGCTGAACGAGTGTCTATTAACACACTAAGTGTGGACTGATTATTCTTAGAAGAACGAATAATTGTGCCCACTATCGGAATAGATAATCTGTCTTCAATTTCGCTTTTGTAGGAAATATTTTTACGTAACAGCTCTCGAAGAATAACAACTATTAAACTGGCGACAAAACCGGCTGAAATCGAAAGTCCGATTGTACGTGCTTGTAGAGGTGAAACCAACTCTACATTAGACACCTCGGCCCTATCAAGAATCCTGCTCTTAGAAACAGTAGCTGCCATACTGATTGAAGATTCAGTACGCTTTTGTAGCAACAAATTATATATCCCCTCATTAATCGTAAATTCTCGTTTAGCATCTGAAATATTACGTTGATCGGCTGTGGGAAAATTAAAAATACTTTGTTCTAATAAGCGAATTCTATTTTGAACAAATGTCTTTCTATCAGCTATTTGTGCGTAGTTAACTTGTATATTCTCATAGATAAGTTGCTGTAATTCAACTAGTTCAACGTTTAATTGTTGAATAATAGGGCTATTATGGGTATGCTTAGAGAGTAGTTTTGATTTAGTAGATAATAACTCGTTAAGTTTTAAAATACTTGCAGTCAATATTTGGCTAAATACATTTTCAATGTTAGGGGCAAAAACAATGGAGTCCTCAGGGTTTACTGAAAATTTTTCAACCATGTACTTATATAAGCCATCCAATATTTTTCTTTTAGCATCTATTTGAGCTATTTCTAAGTTTAACTCCTTTAATTCATTATTAATTTGCTCTTTTCTGGCTTGTATCTGTACTTCGTTATACTTAAGCTCATAGTTAGATAACTTCTGCTCTGATTGATTTAGATTAGATTTTATTACATTAAGTTGTTCATCAATATAATCTACGGTTTGTTTTGCAGAGAGTCTTTTGATATCCAATTCTTCACTGAGATAGACTTCACAAACCTTATTGGCGCAATCTATAGCACGTTCTGAAACAGGATCTGTAAAGATAACAACATAACCAGTACCTGTTTTACCAAACCAACTAAGGCTAAAGTTTTGCTTCATCCAATTAATCATTTGCTCAACTGTATTTACCTTAAATCTAAATTGATGCCCAGATAGTTTTTGTTTTATTTGCCCTCGCTCTATAACAAACTCACTTCCTTTAAAGTTACATTTCTTATAAAAACTACAGGTTATTGGATTTTTAGGATCAGATTCTACGAACAACTTAAAGGTATTTTCATCAATAAAATCAACTATTATGGAAGTATTGTACAGCAAAAATGCTGACGAGTCATATTTTACAATAAACGGGCTTCGTTTATACAGTTCGGAACTAACAACATTCCCTTCCTGATAGTAGGTAACAAATAAGTTTAGCTCCCGTACTGTAGTTTCTATAATTCCACGAGAGTTAATGATATCCGGAAAATCAATCCGCTGAATTTTATTATTATTATTGCTAAAAAACAGACTTTGGTCGGGGTCAGCCTCTATATTGATGCTGCAAGATGCCTTATATTTTGGAATCGTATATCTCAAGTAAATAAAATCCCCCAATAAACAAGTTAGCAGAATAGATATAATAATCCATTTACCTCGTAACAGAATAGTCGCTATCCGAGTAAAGTTAATTTCCTCTACCTTAGTAATCTCTTGATTATTCCCTTCCATAAGGCTAATTACGTTTGGTCATTAAGTATATTAAGTTATACAGATTTAGGGAAAAATTAGCTATGGAGATTATTCCCATTAATGGAGCTATTTCGCGCACAAAAGCTGATAGTGCTTTAGTTTGAATATAAACAATATCGCCAGGCTGCATATACAACGTAGGGTCATCTAAACTGCTTAACTTGGTAAAATCTACCCAAATAATATCCGGATTAGAATAAGAACCACGTATAATCTTTATTTTATGGGGCTTAGCCGTTGGAACTATTCCGCCTGCTTCTGCCAAAACTTCTATTAAATGAGTTCTTTCTTTTTGGAGTAAAAACGCTTTTTGGGAAGTCTCCCCAATAAAAAAAACTTTTTGATTTATTAAACGAACGTCTATCTGCGGGTCACGATAATAATGTGCGTATGCTTTTTCCAACTTTTGGCGAACTTCTATAGAGGTTAGCCCTGCTACCTGAACCCTTCCAATTAATAGCAAACTAATATTCCCCTCAAAATCAACGGTATAACTTTCTTTAGCTTCTGTTCCTTTTATTTCTGGGCTAAGTTCACTCGGCATATTTAAAAAGCGAATAGCCAACTCGTCATCAACCTTTATCTTACGGCGAGAAAGAAATGAAACGTTTGTATCCTCCTCTGAATGAAGATACTTAATTACCGGTGCCTTAGTTGTATGCTTTTCTTGTGAATATATCTTATCAGCAGGCGATTGTAATAAACTTGCCATAAACTTATTACAGCTACTCATTACTACACAGCACACAATAAAACTAACTACTGAATAAAACCGTACAAATTTAGTTGAAGCCAATATCAATTATATATCTAAAAAGCCTCGCAAAGGTAGATAAAATCCTTTTGATGTAAAAAACCTAAAAAATAAAGTAACCAACCCCAAAATAAACAGTAGTTTATCTAAAAATATCAAAGCTATCTAAACGAATGCTATGTATAGCCAATCAAGGATGATTCTCATCATCTTTTTGCGTAACTTCGCGGTGTGATCCCTATAAGGATTTACGGTTTATTCTAATAAATGTAGGATAACTTCCTAATTATCAAAAAAGAAAATCAATATAAATGGACAAAATAGAAACAGTTAATGACCAGACTAATCTAAATTCGAATTACACCGCAAGTAATATTCAGGTTTTAGAAGGTTTAGAGGCCGTTCGGAAACGCCCAGCGATGTATATCGGAGATATTGGCGTTAGAGGGCTACATCACTTAGTTTATGAAGTAGTAGATAACTCCATAGACGAAGCCATGGCCGGCTATTGTACAGACATCTTTGTTACGATACACCCCGACAATTCAATAACTGTTAAAGACAACGGACGCGGAATACCCACAGACATTCACCCCAAAGAAAATAAATCCGCCTTAGAAGTAGTTATGACCATTTTACATGCCGGCGGCAAGTTTGATAAAAGTACCTACAAAGTTTCCGGTGGGCTACACGGAGTAGGGGTATCCTGCGTAAATGCCTTATCATCAACCTGCATCGTGAAAGTCTATCGAGAAGGAAAAATACACACGCAAACTTATCACGGTGGAGTACCCGAAGAACCGGTCAAACAAATTGGAGAAACTACTCTACGCGGTACAGAAACCCGATTCTGGCCTGATACCTCTATCTTTACCGCTACCGAATATCGCTTTGAAACCTTAGCTTCCAGATTGCGAGAACTCGCCTACCTCAATAAAGGTATCAAAATTACCCTCGTTGACGAACGAGAAGAAATTAAAGAAGACAATAACCTATTCTCCAGATTTTTAACAAAAGTATTTTATTCTGAGGGCGGAATATCCGAGTTCGTCAAATTCTTAGACCAAAATAGAGACCCGCTGCATAGCCCCCCAATCTATATTGCCGGCGTAGATGAAAGCCAAACAACACCCGTTGAAATCGCTATCCAATATAACACTTCCTATAACGAAAACATACATTCTTATGTAAACAATATCAACACCCATGAGGGTGGAACCCACGTCATGGGCTTTAAAAAAGCACTTACCAGAACCTTAAAATCCTACGCTGATAAATCCGGCCTAACCAATAAATTAAAGTTTGAAATTACCGGAGATGACTTTCGAGAAGGTCTGACGGCTATCATTTCCATCAAAGTAATGGAACCCCAGTTTGAAGGACAAACCAAAACAAAATTGGGAAATGGAGAAGTAGCTGGCATTGTAGAATCTATTATCAATAAGCAACTTGCATATTATTTAGATGAAAATCCGGCGATAGCTAAAAAAATCATAAACAAGGTAGTTTTGGCAGCGGAAGCGCGAAATGCGGCCAAAAAAGCCCGCGAAATGGTGCAACGAAAAAGTGCCATGACAGGCGGAGGCTTACCCGGAAAATTAGCCGACTGCTCCTTTACCGACCCACAACTTTGTGAAGTCTATCTCGTTGAAGGAGATTCCGCCGGCGGATCCGCAAAACAAGGCCGCGATAGACGATTCCAAGCTATCTTACCCCTACGCGGAAAAATACTAAACGTAGAAAAAGCACACCCTACCAGAATCTACGAAAATGAAGAAATCAAAAATATGGTTATCGCCTTGGGTATCAGCGGAATCGGCACTAATGACGAGCCCGACTTATCCAAACTTCGATACCATAAAGTCATCATTATGACTGATGCTGACGTTGACGGATCACACATCAGAACCCTGTTACTAACATTTTTCTACCGATATATGAAATTTTTAGTAGAAGCCGGGCACGTTTACATCGCTTTACCACCTCTATACTTAGTCAAAAAAGGTAAAGAAGAAGTCTATTGCTGGAACGAAGAAGAGCGTACCGCCGCTATTAAACGTATCAGCGGAGGAGACGAAACCAAAGTTAATGTGCAACGATACAAAGGTCTCGGAGAAATGAACCCCGAACAACTCTGGAGTACCACCATGAACCCAGAATACAGGACACTGCAACAAGTAAGTATCGAAAGTGCCGCCGAAGCTGACTATCTATTCTCGATGCTTATGGGCGATGACGTTCCACTGAGAAGAGATTTTATAGAACAAAATGCCCGTTACGCACGCCTCGATGTCTAAAAATCTAAAATATCAGTACCATGCCTACCTATATAGTTATCGCTTTATCCCTCCTTATCAGCATACCCGCTTTCGCAAAAGATATTACCAAGCGCATCGTTGATTTTAGACATACCCGCAAAGAAGTAAGGCAAGTCATTTTCAAAACCCTAAACGGAAAATATTCCATTTCAGATTCTCCCGATGATTATGCCTACGTTAGGGTAACGCTGATAGTCCCAAATGAAAAAAAATTAGCAGACTTTGAAAGAGAACCTAACATCAAACAAGATTTCACAAACGAAACCCTGCTGATTGAACAAACTAACAGCAACTTTGAATACCTATACGAAATAAGTTTACCGGAAAAAATATCGTTGGACATCACCTCTGACGCTTCTCCGCTGAGTATCAAAAACTTGAAAAACGATATTTCTCTCAAAACCAATCATAAAGATGTTTTGTTGGAAAATATCAAAAGCGGTATGATTACCGTTAATTCAAAGTCTTCCAAAATTACGGTAAAAGGCTGCTCGGCTGCATTTAAGTTTATCACCGATAATTCTGATATGGACTTAAACCTTTTAGATGGTAAACTCGAAATTATTGCCGGAAAAGGAGAAATTCAAGTGAACCTAAGCGGTGAAATACCGGTAGAAATCACCTCTAAGTCTGCAAACGTTACTCTTTCAATACCTAAATACGTAGGATATAATTGTAATTTTTCCTCAGCAGACAATATCTTATATGACTTTCGAAACGTAAAGTTTGAGGGAAATATCAGCTATAAACTCTTAGACGGTAAGTTAAATGGCGGGGGCAAAACCCTAAAACTAACAACCAGTCGAGGAAAAATAACCGTTTACAACGCACAGTAAACACATAAATTTACCGAAAAATCATGACCAAAGTTTTTTTTGTTTTCTTGTGTCTAAGCATTGTTTATGATTTTTTGTATAGCCAAACAATTGATACACAAAATATTGAAATTATTCGGGACGAATGGGGTATTCCAGATATTTTTGCTAAAACAGATGCCGAAGCCGCCTATGGACAACTTGTATTAAATAAAGAAGAACTGCTAAAATCTACCTCCAAGGTGTATCATCCAGAATAAACCTAACCATGAACCTATTTATGAGATATTTATATTTAATAGTTCTCTTAATAGTTTCTTTTTCTACTGAAGCTCAAACTACTGCGTACTTTGCAGAGCAAACTATGTTTGGTACTTCAAAATGGCTCGATTCTACTCTTCAAAACTTATTACCGGAATACCGAGCTATTTGGCAAAATCCAAAACGATTTAAAATTCAAATTATTTATACACAAATTGATAGGGACGAAGACCAAACACCTCATTTGCGCCATTATTCTTATCAAGTAGATACGGGTTCATACTTCTATCCGGCAAGTACTGTTAAACTTCCGGCTTGTGCATTAGCCCTTGAATACATTAAGAATTTAGAAACTCTTGGTGTAAATAAGTTTACAGAGGTTCAGCATATCGCTCAAGGTACTTGCCAAACTTCGGCAACCATAGATACTACTACGCTAAGCTACAAGCCTTCTATTGCTAATTATATCAAAAAAATCCTGCTCGTTAGCGATAATGAAGCCTACGACAGACTCTATGAACTGCTTGGTCAGCAAAAATTAAACGAGTCCCTTTGGGCAAAAGGTTTTTTAAGTGCCCGACTTTTACACCGTTTATATCATCTATGCTCTACCGAACAAAATAGAGAAACAAATGCCGTAATTTTTAAACAAGGAGATTCTACTTTATGCTACCAACCAAGACAAAAAAACCCGAATATTTTCAGAAACCGGTTTAAAGACTTTCCGGTTTCTACTATTAATCCCAAAACTAAAGTAACTTCGGTCAGAACTTATCCGGTAGAATATCATACCTCAATAAGTTTACCGGACTTACATAAAATCCTGATAGCTATTATGTTGCCAAATTGTATGCCTGATAGCCAACGATTTCAAATATCAGAAGATGATTATGACTTTCTCCGAAAATATATGGGAATGTATCCCAAGGAATCATTATTTCCAAATTATCAAGACAGCCTAAGGTATCCTTCAGGCTTTATGAAGTATTTTTTATATGGAGGCATTACTTCACAGGTGGATTCAAACGTTCGCTCTTTCAACAAAGTAGGAATTGCTTGGGGATTTGCTACTGACGTTGCCTATATTGCTGATTTTAACCATAATGTAGAATTTATGCTCAGCGCAACAATTTTTGCCGATAGTGACGGAGACCTCAATGACGGTAATAACGAACTTTACTTATTAGCCCTCCCATTTTTAAAAAGACTTTCGGAAGTTTTATTACTGCTTGAACAAAAACGATTTAGGCTACACCCTCCGGATTTAGAACCGCTAAAATCGTATTTTAAATAACCCTACAACGAAATAACTTAGTTAGAAATAATAAACTTACCGATAAGTTGCTGGTTTTTAGAATTAACAGCCTTAAAGGAATACAAGCCGTCCGGTAAATCATTCACATAAAAAAGTGATTCTGCCTGAATAACATCACGAACACACTTACCGGTTATGTCATAAACAGATAATTGGCAAGATTGATGATCAGATAAAAATCCTGCCGGCATAACTATTGAAACTTTGTTTTGAGCAGGATTCGGAAATACTTGGGCAGTGTAAGTATTTGACTCTAACAGCGTTTCGTTTGATGTCAATATTTTGGATCTTACGTATTCTGTAAACTTTATGTGGTTATTTTTATCTGCATGAACGATACAAGCTGGATACGAAATTGAGTTTGTTAAAAATAGGTAGTTATTTAACGTATCTCGAATAGCTTCAACGCCATACAATAAATTCCCATTTTGATATGCATAAATACTATCTACTTTGATAACGTGCTCATGCACACGCACAACGTCTGAATAGGAACCTAAGGGTGTAGTAAGGCTACCAAAGGCATCTGTGGTAAGCGTTTTGGTAGTTGAACAAACGTAGAGCGTATCCATATTTGTAGGCACATCGTTTAAGAACAATTGCCATCTGCTAAAGTTCTGATAATTACTATTATATGTAGAAGGTGTACCAATCAATAATTCATGGGGGGTGTAATAAACGTTTCTGCCTGCGTATGGGCCGCCGTCTGCGCGGAATCCTTCAACCCAAAAGCCTGTGTTGTCTCTACGCCAAAATACATATCCGTTATTTATACCCTGAGTACCAACGGGTGCGCTTCCATAAAAGCCGCTATACAAAATAGCCGGGCCGTATGTATATAAATCCGATGTGGGAAATAAACCTGCATAAGGAGTCTTTTGGGTGCTATCATACGTAGGGACTTTTTGATAATGGTTTAAAAGATTAGTAAAATTCCAAGATTGAGCAGTGGCTGCAGGTGAACCTATAGAAACCTGAGTAGTGGTATCTGCAACCACAATATAGGTAAAACCAGCCTCCGGAAAATCACTGCTCGTAATGGTAATCTGTGCCGAAACCAAATTTATACTTAAAATAAATCCCCAAAAATATAAAACCCTTAGTGTCATAACTAATCTAATTTATCAATTACTCCGCACACAATTTTACAAAATATTTTTATTTAAATGAATATTTTTTTATTCATCTGCGAGATATAGCGGATTATTGGTTATTTACTAATGTTATTCTACGTATTTAAAAAAACACGTAGAATAACATTAGTATGAAACAAATTTCCTAACAATACGTACAAACAAAAAAATATTTTTTATGATTCGCTATATAGCTTTAGGAGTTTTGATATTTATGTTAGCAAATACATTTCTATCGCTTCACAGTTCCATTGATTTTCCGCCTTTATACTGGTTAGATGCCTTTAGGGGAATTTCATTAATGCCATTTGTTTCTGGTTTAGCTTGCATCGTTGCTTTTATCATCAGCCAAATTACGGGCTGGGCAGCTTTTCGCAATCAAAACTATGGATTTTCAATGCTTTGGGCTACCGTTCCCGTTGTGGCAGTTAAAGTAATAGCCACCTTTTTGCTCTAACTATTTTGATAGTTATTGTATAACTATCTTCTTTCGGTAGCGGATACGGTCAGTTGTAGCCAATATCCAATAAGTGCCGGCAGGGATATTTTTCAGCACTTGGATAAGTAGCTGTGATTCTGCATTGATATAGTTAGAATACACTGTTAGTCTATCTCGCATAGTTGTATCCAGCAAAATAACCCTGATATATTGTGAATATGCTGAGTAAATTCTGAGGTTAAATCCTTGTCCGGTATGTGGTGTATCGGGAAAAATATCCATCCAAAATTCAAGAGAAATTTCTTTGGTCTGAACCTCAACCGTTTTAGAGTAAACCTCTTGTCCGGGTATCCCCACAGCCTTAATCCGATAATAATACAGTTTGTTGTAGGCAATTTCTGAATCTAAATATAAATATTCTTGATTAGATCGATTACTACCTGTTGGAGTTATCGTAGCAATATCCTTAAAATGCTCTTGGTCTGTACTGCGCTGTATAGTAATTATTTGCGGGTTATCTTCGTATTGGGTATCAAAGCGGAGTTCTACTTGCTTTCCCTTGTATCTTCCCGAAAAGTTTCCAAAACCAACGCTCTGATGTGTTTTATGGATATTTGAACTAATTGGCCTCCATTTACCATTTTGTTGTGCAAAGCCAATGGCAGGGTCGTCTCCTATTGAGAAATATTTCCAAACAGGATTTTTTTCGGTAGGTATATTAAAGTGAATAATATCTTGATTCGCTAAAATACAAATTCCGGAATCCGGCAAAAAAGGCACTTCTGGAATCCAACTATAATAGAAAGCATCCATAATTCGCATAGCATGGTCAAAAACAATAACATAGTTGCCTTCCACTTTTTTGCTATACATCCGAATCAAAAAATCAGCCGCCGAAGACAGCTCTAAGTGCAACTTTTCATATTGCTGCTTTTTCCCAATTCTATAAACTTGTTTAGCTTGAATATTGGCTTTCAGCGGGATACGTACCGAATAATCTCTGGTTACAATCAGCCAGCCTCCTATAGAAACAGCCGAATTTCCGTAATTATACAATTCTATAAGGTGCAGGTTATCTGCACGATAGCTTCCGGGAACAAACCGCAAAAGACGAACTTGCCCAATACTAAACAGTGGTAAAAAGATGCCCCAAAACAGCAGAAACCTTATTCGCATATCCAACTTCCTATAAAATTCCAAGCCGGAGAACCCTTCTACGCAGATACAACGGTTTTAAGGTAGCTTTTCGTTTGCCAATAGCTCTATTTGGTTCAAGTTTTTTAGAGATTCTGCTTTTAAAGCAGTTACTTTGGAGATTAAATCTTTAGTTATTTCCTTATCATCAATGCTTTGTAGATTTATCTGCACATTATAGGCGCATCCATAAACGCAAGTATATGCGCATAACGCACCCACCAACGCATCTGTTACAGAACTCGGATTCCCATTTTGTATGAGTTCTATCAATGGTGGGTAAAGTGCTATTGCTGTTTGCATTGCCCGAAAAGGTACAAGAGCAGCCTCTAAATTTGCTTTTTGAATAGCCTGCTGTCTATCTTTTTTTTCTGATTCCGAAGACTTAGGTAACGAAAAAGCATCCATAACAGCTTTGAAAGCATCTGTATCTTGGTCAACAGTTTCTAACAATGATTGCTTAATAAGCTGTAACTCACTTGATATATCACTGAATTTCAGCAATTTATCTTCCCAGCCGCGCTTTCCGGCAGAAAGATTAGCAACCATAGCTCCCAACGCTGCTCCCAATGAACCTATCAAGGCGGAAACAGATCCACCGCCCGGTGCCGGAGATTCTCGGGATACCTCATGCACAAAATCAGATACCGTCAATGCTACCAATGAATTAGCTGACTTAAATGCAGCATATTCAATCACCCGTTCTGGCACTACAAATGGTGATAGTTCATTTAATCCCAGTGATTTAACTGCTATTTCAATGAGATCATTTTCAGGGATTCCGGTACTACGGCCTTGCCGTTCCAAAAAATATCTACCGG
Organism: Bacteroidia bacterium; assembly: GCA_026932145.1. Lineage (NCBI taxonomy): Bacteria > Pseudomonadati > Bacteroidota > Bacteroidia > Bacteroidia bacterium. Next base: position 66,053 of record JAIXKT010000050.1, on the reverse strand, counting down.
CTTCTATCAAGCACTTTTGGGGTACGAGACCCACTATTTCTGAGCCGGTAACCCTTAGACCACGCTGTTGGGCTGAAGTCTCACAGGCTTCAAAGGCTTTGTGTAAAGGAGTTTCCCCTAAATTGGTCAGGTTCATGGAGACTTGGGCAATTCCGTATTCTTCTACATACCAGCCAATTCCCTTGCAGTGTTTCAGCATACCGGGGATGCGTTCCGGCTCTCCGTCCGGCCCGATGATGGGTTTTCCGGTAGGTTTCCCATCTACTGTACGAACTCTGCCATTTTCACGAACATCGAATGCTACCGAATTTGCTAAACGCACAGATTTTGTGTTTAGGTTTACATTATAAGCAACCAAAAATTCCCGAACGCCAATAACCGTAGCACCGCTTTTTGCGTTAAACTCGAGTGGGCCAAAATCCGGTGCCCATTCAGGATGTTTTATTTTGGTAAAAAAGCCTTCGTATTCGCCCTCTCGAATAACCGAGAGGTTATTCCGGTAAGAGGCAGAAGCCGAATATTCATATAAATAGACCGGAATATTTAATTCTGTTCCTACCCGTTTAGCTAATTGTATCGAATAAGGCACTAATTCTTGCCAAGTGATACCGGATAGTGGCACTAAGGGACAAACGTCTGTTGCGCCCATACGCGGGTGCGCACCTGTATGCAGCCGCATATCAATCAAAGTTGAAGCCGTTTGGATTGCCTGAAAAGCTGCTTCTATTACATCTTCAGGGCTTCCGACAAAGGTAAATACGGTTCGGTTAGTGCTTACACCCGGGTCTATATGCAAAAGGCTGACTCCAGATACTGCACGTATTGACTGCGCAATTTCATCCAAAACTGCCTTATTTCGCCCTTCACTAAAGTTAGGAACGCATGAGATTAATATCTTTGACATAGATTTAAGTTCGTGAGTTTAAGCAAATTGCATTTCCGGAATATCTTCGGAGGGGATTATCAGGCGGCCGGCTGTCTTTGATTTTATTTCTGCTACTGAAATTCCCGGAGCGCGCTCTTTGAGCAAAAAGCCTTCTGGAATAATATCCAACACAGCTAAGTCAGATACGATTCGTTTAACACACTTTAAGCCGGTAATTGGCAGGGAACATTGTGGTAGCAATTTTGAGTTACCTTTTTTGTCGCAATGTTGCATAGCTACGATGATATGTTTTGCGGAGGCGACTAAGTCCATAGCTCCTCCCATACCTTTGACCATTTTGCCGGGAATTTTCCAGTTGGCAATATCGCCGGTATCTGAAACTTCCATAGCTCCAAGCACCGTTAGGTCCACGTGACCGCCGCGAATCATAGCGAAACTTTCGGCAGAATCAAAGAAAGAGGCTCCGGGTAAAGTAGTTACGGTTTGTTTACCTGCGTTTATCAAATCCGGATCCACAGCATCTTCTTTGGGAAAAGCTCCCATACCTAAAAGTCCGTTCTCTGACTGTAAAAAGACGTTCAGCCCTGCTGGAATATAATTTGCAACCAATGTTGGAATACCTATTCCTAAGTTTACATAAGTGTTATCCTTGATTTCCAAGGCAATACGGCGGGCTATTTGAAATTTATCAAGCATAAGTAGTTTATTTTTGGGTGGTGCGCTGTTCTATTCGTTTTTCGTAGTTAGTTCCTTGAAAGATTCGCTGCACATAGATTCCGGGGGTATGAATGTGATTGGGGTCAAGAGTTCCTGCCGGCACAAGTTCTTCTACTTCTGCAATGGTAATTTTTCCGGCGGCAGCCATCATCGGGTTAAAGTTTCGGGCGGTATATTTGTAGATAAGATTCCCGGCTGTATCTCCTTTCCATGCTTTTACGAATGCAAAATCTGCCGTTAAAGCGGTTTCTAACACATACATTTTGCCGTTGTATTCGCGGGTTTCTTTGCCCGTGGCAACTTCTGTTCCATAGCCTGCCGGAGTAAAAAATGCTGGAATACCTGCCCCGCCAGCCCGCACCCGCTCCGCTAAATTTCCCTGAGGCGTTAAATCAACTTCTAATTCTCCTGAAAGTAGTTGTCTTTCAAACTCCTCATTTTCACCAACATAAGAGGAAATCATCTTTTTTACTTGCCGTGTTTTAAGCAAAAGACCAATTCCAAAATCATCTACTCCTGCGTTGTTAGAAATGCAAGTCAGTTGATTTACTCCTAAGCGCAGTAATGCGGCAATACAATTTTCCGGAATACCACACAGGCCAAAACCGCCCAACATAATTGTAGCACCAGAAAATATATCTGCAACGGCTTCATCAGCACCAGAAACTACTTTGTTAATACTCATGTGCGTTTTTCTTTGGCTGCAAAGTTAAAACTCTACGGCTTGCTTTCAACTCTAAATTTGAGAAAATCTATACTTTTAAGGAAGACGTTTGTGGGTTCAGTATATGGAAAGGGGGGTGGCTTCAGGTTAATAGATTAATTGGGTTTTTCGGGCTGAGAAATGTTGGTATTTGAAGCCAATTATTTTTGACAACGGTTTGCGGAGTTGGGTTTTCTAAAAAAGGAATTTGGCCAATGACTGGTAGCTTGGCAAAATGGGATATTGTCTGAATGACTTCGGGCTGAAAATCCCCACAAAAAATTAATTCAATTGGGGTAGAAATTCGATTTTTAACAACTTCTATGGTAAGTAATGTATGATTTATACAGCCTAAATAACTGTTTATCACTATGATAACAGGTATTTTTAAAGAAGCTATCCAATCTCCGTATAGTGTAGTTTGGTTAAGTGGCACCAAAAACCCGCCGGCTCCTTCGATTATTAATGTTTGGTATTGATTATTCGGGACGTTAATTTTTTCCGGTAATATTTCTGCGCTTTCGGCGGCAGCAGCGATGTTTGGGCTTGCTGGCAAAGAAAAACAGTATTCTGTGGGATGTATCCGGCATTGGGTATCCTCCAACCACTGTTTTACCAGAGAATCATCGCGATCTTGCTCATGGCCGGTTTGTATTGGTTTCCAGTAAGTTCCATTGGTTAATAACGTTAAACTTGCTGCTACTAAGGTTTTGCCTGCTCCGGTATGGATACCGGTAATAAAAACAGTGTTAGCCATTTATTTTTCTTGACATAATTCTATCAAAACGCCGTTTGTGTCTTTGGGGTGCAAAAAGCATATCAGTTTGTTATCAGCACCGGCTTTGGGATGTTCATTGAGGGTTCGGATTCCTTTTGCGCGTAGCTGCTCCATAGCTGTTAAAATATCCGGCACTTCAAAGGCGATGTGGTGCAAGCCTTCTCCGCGTTTTGTAATAAAATTATGAATCACAGACTGCTCATCTGTTGCTTCCAATAACTCTATCTTACAGTTTTGAGTTTGAAAAAAAACAGTTTTTACATGCTCAGAATCAACAACTTCTGTTTTATATGGGTCTTGATTTAATAATGCTGAAAAGATGGGGATAGATTTTTGGGCATCTGCAACTGCTATGCCGATGTGTTCTAATTTCATGGTTTAGTGTGTTTGTTTCGGATAATTTGGTAGTCGGTTAATATTTGTTGGACGATAGTTGGGTCAAGGAGGCTGGTTGTGTCGCCAAAATTTTGGGTTTCTCCTTCTACGATTTTACGTAAGATTCTACGCATAATTTTACCGGAACGGGTTTTGGGTAAACCCGGCACCACTTGAATAAAGTCTAATTTCGCAAAAGAGCCAATCTTTTGAGTAATTATTTGCTGGCATTCTGGAATTAGGTTCGGGTATTCAGAATGGTGTGGTTCGCAGATAACGAATGCGTAAAGTCCTTGTCCTTTTACTTCGTGAGGGTAGCCTACAACTGCGGATTCAATGACGGCGGGATGCTCTGCGAGGGCGCTTTCTACTTCAGCAGTGCCAATTCTATGGCCGGAAACGTTCACTACGTCATCAACTCTGCCGGTAATTCTATAAAAACTTCCTTCATCCCGTCTGCATCCGTCTCCGGTATAGTATAATCCGGGAAAAGTAGAAAAATATGTTTGTTTAAATCTTTCGTGGTCTCTCCAAGTGGTTCTGGCTACTCCTGGCCAAGAACTTCGGATGCAGAGGCGGCCTTCCGCTACAGTATCGGTAATTTCCTTTCCGGTTTCATCTACCAAAACAGGGTCAATGCCCGGAAAAGGAAGCGTTGCAAAGGTTGGTTTTTCGGCGGTTACGCCCGCTAAATTACTAATCATAATTCCGCCGGTTTCGGTTTGCCACCACGTATCTACGATGGGGCATTTTTCCTTCCCTATTTGCTTATGATACCAATTCCATGCTTCAACATTGATAGGTTCACCTACCGTTCCCAATATTCGTAACGATGCTAAGGAATATTTAGCCGGCCATTCAGCCCCAAAAGCCTCCAAAGCCCGTATAGCTGTTGGCGCTGTGTATAAGATATTTATCTTGAATTTATCTACAATTTCCCAAAATCTACCGGCATTTGGCCATGTTGGTACACCTTCAAAAAGAACGGATGTGATACCATTCAATAACGGCCCATAGACTCCATAACTATGGCCGGTAACCCAACCTACATCAGCAGTACAGAAATAAATGTCTTGGGGCTGTGATTGAAATATATTGCGAAAAGTGTAGCCAATGTAAACCATATAACCGCCGGTTGTGTGAACAATTCCTTTGGGTTTACCGGTAGAGCCGGAAGTGTATAAAATAAACAATGGAGCTTCAGCATCCATAGCTACTGCTGTATGCGTTGAAGGTTGATTTTCCATGAAGTCATGCCACCAAATATCTCTGCCCTGATTCCAGTTTATTTCGCTTCCGGTATGTTTTAACACAATTACGGATTGGATAGATGGGCAACTTTGGCAGGCTTCGTCAGCTATGGCTTTTAAGGATACTTCTTTATTTCCTCTGAATATACTGTCTGCCGTAATGAGGATAGCACTGCCGGTGTCATGGATACGGTCTGCGAGGGCGCGAGCCGAGAAGCCGCCAAAAACAACAGAATGAATAGCCCCGATACGTGTGCATGCAAGCATAGCTACTGCGGCTTCAAAGCCGTTTGGCATATACAAGCAAACCCTATCGCCCGATTTAATACCGTGCTTCTCTAAGGCATTTGCAAACATACATACTGCGTTATACAGATCTTGATAAGACACAACCTTTGCCGGAGTAGTCGGGTCGTTAGGCTCTACAATTAACGCTGTTTGATTCGCTTTTTCCGGCAAATGCCTATCTATACAGTTATAGCACAGATTAGTTTGGCCTCCCACAAACCATTGCATATTAACTTGCTTAAAATCACCCTCTTTTACCTTTGTAAAAGGTGTGAACCAGTAAAAACTTTCTGCAACCGTTTTCCAAAAACTTTCCGGATTATGAATGCTATTTTTCCACGCTTCTTGGTACTCCGCAAGAGAACGAATTTCCGCTAACATAATATCAATTTTAAACGCAGCAAGTTACAACATAAAGAAACATTTTATCAATAGTTTCTTAAACAACAACCGTAAAATAGATAGTTTCTGGCAAAATATCTGAAACAATTCACCGAGAGAATCGTAAAAATGCGTAATTTGCTTGCACAACTTTAAAAGCTATTATTATGGGTCTTTTTGATTTTATTAAGGGGCAACTTGTTGAAGTAATCGAATGGGTTGATGACTCACGGGATACTTTGGTTTGGAAATTTCCGGACAAAGATAAGGAGATAAAAATGGGTGCGCAGCTAACTGTGCGTGAATCACAAGCTGTAGTATTTATTAATGAAGGGGTTTTGGCGGATGTTTTTCAGCCCGGCCGCCATGAGCTGATTACCAGAAATATGCCGATATTAAGCACCCTAAAAGCTTGGAAACACGGCTTTAACTCTCCCTTTAAAGCAGATGTTTACTTCGTAAACACCCGTCAATTTACCCAGCAAAAATGGGGCACTAAGCAGCCAATTATTGTTAGAGATCCGGAATTTGAAACTGTACGCATACGGTCATTTGGTGACTTTGCATTCCGAATACATGATGCCGGAGTTTTCTTTAAAGAATTTGCCGGTACGGATAGCCACCTCACAACTGATGAAATAATCGAGATGTTCCGAACTGCCTTAATTACCAAATTCAGTGCAGCTATCGCTAAATCAGGGCTTTCTGTTTTGGATATGGCCGCAAATGCACTTACGGTCGGGGATACATTACTGCCCATCATCGCTGCGGATTTTACCGGAATGGGGATAACTATCACCAAGTTTAACATAGAAAGTATCACACTTCCCGAAGAACTTCAAAAAGAACTTGATAATATGTCTTCGGCAAATATGCAGATTCGGACAAAGCGTAAGGAAAAAATGCTGGATAACGAAATGGAACTTCAAAATATGATGAACAAAGTAAATTTATCTCAAAATGTTCAGGATGTAAACAAGTTTTTACAGTTCCAAACCGGTATGGGCATGGAAAAAACGGGAGATAACCCATCTTCTGACATGATGAAAACGATGCTTCAAATGAACCTCGCCCAACAAATGATGCAAAATCAGCAAAATCTGGTCAATAATCCCAATAACCCTGCTTCAAACAATACTCCGCCACCGGCAAAAGAATCCCGCGAAACTATTATGGCTACCCTAAAAGAATTAGGTGAACTTAAAGCAGCAGGTATTCTGACTGAAGATGAATTTAACGAAAAGAAAAAAGAACTATTATCAAAACTATAACTCTCTCATCATTATTTATCCAACGGAGTATTCTACTTAGAATACTCCGTTTTTTTTATTCGCACTCCAATAAACCAGCCAGCTATAGCCGGAAAAACTTGATTGATTAAATAAATCAGTGCAGTAACAGATAGAATTGACCCGGCAGATATACCCGTAGGTGCTAAAACCCACAAAGCAATAGAGCCACGAACCCCCAACTCTGCAACTGCAATACTCGGAATAATTGATTTAATAAAAAAAACTAAAGAAACACAAGTAGATAAATCCAGTAGGCTAACATCCCCTGTATCATCGAAGAGTAGCCAATATTGCAGTAAAAAAACAATATATCGGAGACAAGATGCCCAAAAATTAATTAAAAAAAATCTCTTGGGAATAACCACTATGAGGTAAATAAAATCCCGATACTTTTGGGTTAAATAGCTGGTAGCTTTAACAAAAAAATCTGGCCTTAATACTATTGCAGAATAAAGTCCTGCAATAAAAACTCCTATGGCTAACAATAGCCACTCCGGAATTATTTCAAAAATAAAAAGGAGCTCTTTAGGAACTCGATTTGAGTTATACAATATTAAAACGCCCCAGATAGTTACAGAAAGTTGGGCTAATCTGGTTATGAACACTAAAAATAATCCCGGTGCACGCAATTCTTTGGGAATATTCCACAACCGTCCCAAATATTCTCCTAAGCGGCCTGGTGTTATTATGGCTGCCGAAAGCCCCAGTAATGTTCCGCGAATACCGTCTTGCCAACTAAATGTTGGATGTATTGATCTTGCTAAGATAAACCACTTGTAGGCTTCCAAGGCTATGTTGGCCACAGTCAAAAGAGCAGTCAGTATCAAACTAAGCACATAGCTTAGGGAAATATCAAAATTTTGATAATATTGATAAAACTGAAAGTCTTTTAATTGGAAATATAATACGCCACAAGTTAATACCGTAAAGAGGAATTTTCCGCTTATTAACCAGATTTTTTTGCTGATGGAGCGTTGCAATTAATTAGCGTAGTACCGAGGGCGGGAATCGAACCCGCACCGCCTTTTTCTGGCGACAGGATTTTAAGTCCTGCGTGTCTACCTGTTCCACCACCTCGGCACAAAAACGAAAGCGACAACGTGATTGCCGCTTGAGCGGGAGACGAGTCTCGAACTCGCGACCTCAACCTTGGCAAGGTTGCGCTCTACCAACTGAGCTACTCCCGCTTATTTCGCACTGCAAAGGTACGAACGTTTTTTTTACTAAGTCAAGAAAAAAAAACTATTTTTTTAGCAGATTTTTAATTTCCAAATTTTGGGCATCGTACAAAATCCAAGATATAGGAAACAGAAACACAAGAATACACATACCAATCATCTTGGGATTTAAACCCGCGAATATCATTTTGCCAATAGCCGGAAAGTAAACGGCCTTGTCCATCTCTGGCTCTATCGGCAAAAGGTAGTGTTCTCCCTAATTGTGTAGGGTCAGCTGCGGAACGAACGTAATTACTTCTATCGGCTAATTCAAAAGCAATAGCTCCCATTTGTCTATACATCTCTTCTGGGTTGGCATATTTATCACTTACATCATCCAGATAATCTGTAAATACTTTGCGCATTCCTATTTCCACACGTAAATCCCATTTTTCAGATAATCTGCGTTTTACTCCAACTCCAATGGGAATACAAATTTGCGTGAGTGAATACGGTTTGGGGGTTCCACTTACACCCACTAAATACTGTCCTTCTGTTCCTAAGGGCTGTAAAGCATACCATTTCCCGTCATTGGCTTTTGCCTTTGGATTAAAGGTAAACACACCTACACCTGTGAAAGCAAAAGGTGTCCAATCTCGGCGATATTTATAACGTCTATTAGAGCCAAAAAAATCATAAATGAGCTGAACACTTAACTCCGTTATGGGAGAACGAAAACTAAGATTCCGATAATTCCGCGAAAAGTTTTTGGTAACAGAATCACTTGCTCCCATCCAGCCTTGGCTAAAATTCAGGCGCAAGGACATATGCGGATGAAATTGATAGTAACCCATTGCACCTAAGCCAAACTTCGTAAATTTAAGGGTAAAGTCATCATCTAAATCTCCTTTATAGTTAGTGGTTCCAAGTGAAGGGCCAACACTAAAATAAGTATATCCCTTTCCTCTCTGGGAAAAAACAGATGAGATGCCTGCTACAAACCACGCACACGTCAACGCAATAATTAGGACTTTTTTCATGATACACAATAGCTTTCAGGCGCAAAGATAAAATAAAGACAAGATAAATGCAAAATTTTTTCCAACAACTATCTTAGGTAGTTGAAAAAACTGGGGATTGTTACTTGTGAGTGCTGTATCTAATTTTTCTTGAGTTTCTATTCGTAGTTTAATTCGCGCATATTGTTAATTTCGCGGCATGGGTTCAGTTGTGCGGATTTTAACACGATTGCTTTGGTGTGTGTGGTTAGCTGGGGTTACAGTTGGCTATGCCCAAACAATCACCGGCTTGGTAAAAGACAAAACTACCGGCGAGGCACTCATCGGAGCGCGAATTATGGTAAAAAATAGCCAAGTCGGCACAATGTCTGATGCAGACGGAAAGTTCAAATTAAACTACACTGATAAATTTCCAGTTGTTTTGGTTTTTCATTATGTTGGTTATCAGCAACTTGAAGTTAATGTTACAACTGCTGCGAAGCCGGTTGTTGCAGAAATGCTTGAGGTAGAATCCGTAGGGCCGGAAGTAGTCATTGTAGATACACGTATTACCGAAAAGCAAAAAGAATCTCCACTTACCGTAGAGTCTATGGATGTTATCGGAATAAAAGAAACCCCTGCGGCAAATTTCTATGAAGGGTTAGCCAATTTAAAGGGAGTAGATTTAACGGCATCGAGTTTAGGATTTAAGATTATCAACACACGGGGATTTAACAGTACACGCCCGGTTCGTTCTTTACAGTTAATAGACGGAGTTGATAATCAGGCTCCTGGCTTAAATTTTTCGTTGGGAAATTTTATGGGAGCTTCGGAATTGGATGTTCAAAGTGTTGAATTGGTCGTTGGGGCTAGTTCTGCCCAATATGGACCTAATGCCTTTAACGGAGTAGTAAATATGACTACCAAAAGTCCGTTTTTACATCCCGGCTTTTCTGCAATGGTAAAAGTAGGTGAACGGGATTTAACCGAAATTGTAGTTAGGCACGCATTCGTTATCAATAATTCAGCCGGAGATGCTAAGTGGGGATTTAAGTTTAATTATTCTTTAATGAAGGCATACGATTGGATGGCTGACAATATGGCTCCAACAACTCAGTCATTAGCAGGAACTAACAATCCCGGAGGATATGATGCTGTAAATCGTTATGGGGACGAAAACATAACCACAGGTGCGAATAATTTTTCGGATAATTATGGCCGGAGAAACTTCCCCGGCCTGAATATTTACCACCGTACTGGATACTTAGAAAAAGACTTAGTGGACTATAACACCCGCTCTATCAAGTTAGCTGCTGCCGCTTACTTTAAACCAACAGCTAAAACAGAACTTATTTACAGCTATAATTTTGGAACAGGAACTACTGTTTATCAAGGGGATAACCGTTATAGTTTGAAAGATATTATTTTCCAGCAGCATCGTTTGGAGTTTAAGGGGGATAAATTTATGGTTCGTGCTTATACGACCCAAGAAGATGCCGGCCGGTCTTATGATGCTGTTTTTACAGCTTTACTTCTTGAACGATACTCTAAAAGTGATAACTTCTGGTCGCAAGATTATTCTAATTACTGGAGTCGTATGTATCCACGCATTCGGCAGTTGCCGGGTATGCCCGGTGTTCCGGTATTTGACCAGCCCGGACAAACGACCAACCTGCATATTGCTGACTCAGTCTTAGGAGCTAACTATGATTCACTATTAATTTGGCATCAACTTGCTCGGAACTATGCTGATGGTATTGGAAATCCGCTATTTGGTGGCCTTCCCCGCCTACAACCCGGCACTCCAGAGTTCGTCCGAGAGTTTAACAGAATAATAAATAACACAACATTTATCGGCGGCGGATCTCGTTTTTGGGATAAATCCGCCCTTGCCCACATCATGGGAGAATATAAATTTACCCCCAAGTTTGCCGAAATAAAAGTTGGGGTAAACTACAGACTATATCTTCCGAATTCTCAGGGAACAATATTCAGTGATACCAGCGGAAAGAAAATCACCAACGATGAAATCGGCAGCTTCATTACCGCCGAGAAAAAATTTCTCGCAGATAGATTGAAAGTCAATATAGCCCTTCGGATAGATAAAAATCGGAATTTTAACACTTTATTTTCTCCTGCAGCCTCAGCTGTTTACAGTATCCGCAAAAACCACAATTTCCGCCTTTCTTTCTCTTCTGCGTTAAGAAATCCTACCTTACAAGACCAATACCTTTACTACAACGTAGGTCGAGCTATTTTAATTGGAAATATTGAGGGAGTGGATACCTTGGTTACGTTATCTTCATTGGTTAATTTTTATAATTCTGCGTTTAACTATGATACGCTTGAATTTGCCAAAATCAAACGTGTACGTCCGGAAAGAGTCCGTTCTATAGAAATAGGATACAAAGGAACACTTTTTGGCCATTTATTCATTGATGCAAGTGCCTATATGAGTTGGTACTACGACTTTTTAGGCTACCGCTTAGTAAGCACTGCTCCTTCCCGAGATCCAAATGTAAATAGACCAATTACTGTTTATCGGGTTTCTGCAAATACAGATGATATGGTTGTTACCAACGGGTTTTCCATAGCTACAACCTATTTTTTCAAACAGCACTATTCCGTTAATGGAAATTATTCTTACAATGTCTTAGATCGCTTAGGTTCTATCGACCCAATCATACCGGCTTTTAACACTCCTAAACATAAGTTCAACATAGGCGTTTCTGGCCGTGAATTTCAGCTAAAAATGGGAAAAATAAATATTCGCAACGTAGGTTTTAGTGTTAACTATAAATGGGTTGAAGGATTTTTATTTGAAGGTTCTCCGCAATTTACCGGATACGTACCCACTTATGACTTAGTAGATGCTCAAGTTAACTACCGTGATAACAAGCTGAAAACAACTTTTAAGTTGGGTGCATCTAACTTGCTGAATAATGCTCAGTATCAAGTATATGGTGGCCCAAAAATCGGGAGATTAGCCTATTTCTCGGCAACTGTTGATTTACAATAATCGGTTGAGTTTTATTTGACTATGCTGTTATAGCTTCGGGCAAAAAACTTGGGATAGGCAAAGTTTCACTGGTAAGCCCGCGCTCATAGATGGTGTCTAACAACTTAGGAAGAACGTATTCTATCTTGTGTTGGCACTTTAAACTGTCGTGTAAAACATAAATTGCACCGGCTTTGATATGGGTAAGTGCATTAGACAAGCACATTTGCGAAGAAATAGTTGGATCAAAATCTCCGGGTAAAACATCCCACATAACAATTTGGTGGCGTTGTAAAATTGCCGGTCTGGCGAATCGGCTAAATTTGCCGTAAGGTGGCCTGAAAAGAGTAGGTATTCTTCCCGTAGTTTGATAAATGACATCATTTGTTCGGTTGATTTCCTCCAGATATTTTTCTGGATGTGCTTTCCAGCCATGTAAATGAGTGTAGGTGTGGTTTCCTATCTCATGGCCTTCAGAAATAATCTGGCGAGTAATTTCCGGAAACTTTGAAACGTTATTACCAACCAAAAAAAAAGTAGCCTTCGCTTGATAGCGAGCTAACTCTTTTAGCACCCATTCCGTTACGTTTGGAGTAGGGCCGTCATCAAAGGTTAAATACAGTTCTTTGGTTTTAGCAGGAAGCTGCCACCAATATTTAGGGAAGAGTAAAGGTATAAATGGCGGAGTTTTAACCAGATACATCATGGCTCATAGGGTTACTTTTGAGCATATTTAATAATGACGCTAATTTCGTTTTTAGTTTATCTCGTGATACGATAAAATCTACAAAGCCGTGTTCTAAAAGGAATTCTGCTGTTTGGAAGTCTTTGGGTAAATCTTTACCTATGGTTTCTTTGACTACGCGCGGGCCGGCAAAGCCAATAAGTGCTTTGGGTTCCGCAATATTAAAGTCGCCTAAGGTGGCAAAACTGGCTGTTACGCCGCCGGTAGTCGGGTCAGTAAGAATAGAAATATAGGGGATTTTTTGCTGGGCTAAAAGAGCTAACTGTGCGCTGGTTTTAGCCATCTGCATCAAACTAAGTGAGCCTTCCATCATACGTGCCCCACCGGATTTTGAAATGATAATCAACGGATAGCGGTTCTCACGAGCATATTGAATTGCTAAGGAAACTTTTTCTCCCACTACGCTACCCATACTTCCGCCAATAAATCGAAAATCCATACAAGCTATTACCACCGGGCTGCTATCAATATTGCCGGTTGCTACCCGTGCGGCATCGTTTAATCCCGTAGTTTTTTGGGCGGCTTCTAACCTTTTTGCATATTGTTTTGTATCTTCAAAAGACAGGGGATCTGCCGGTAAAATATTGGAGAAAAGCTCTTTAAACTGATTATTATCAAATAAAATGGCAAAATATTCAGCGCTGCCAATTTGAAAATGGTATTCACAAGAGCTGCAAACATGTAGGTTTTCCCGTAAGTCCCGTATGTGGGATGCCTTTTTACAAGTGGGGCATTTTATCCACAATCCGTCAGGAGCTTCTATCTTTTTTTCCGTAGAAGTAGTAATTCCTTCCTTAGAGCGTTTAAACCATTCTAATGGCATATTTGTTCTTATTTTAAGGGTTTCAAAGTTACAAAATTATATTTTGCTACTCACTCAGAGTCGTCTGAATTTTGTTGTAATCGTTGGATTAGTGTCCACGAACGATAGCTGCGAAATATCCCATATAAAATCACCAAAACTCCAAAAAGAGATTGATATTTAGAATCTAACGCTGGAGGCCCTACTATTAAATAGATCCCGACACCAATGAAAAAAACACCTATTAATGCTCCAAAGTAAACCAATATCTTCTCCATAGCACAAACATACACAAAATTCCAGCCATAAAACTACAGAATTTACTTGAGTGCTATTGGGGTAGAGGGGATATTTTATTTTGGGATTACTATTGTTGCAGAAGTAGAAAGAACCAAAAAGGGGTTTGTTTTATTGTAAAACAAACCCCTTTGAAAGCGATATGAATCCGTTTTTTATGATTCTGGATTTTCCTCTGTTGGTCGGTTGGTATTTTTTTCTGCTGCTTTTTCTAATTTTTCCTTAGCAGCATCTCTTTCTTGTGCCATTAAATTAGCTTTTAGAGCAGCTAAAGCATCAATTTCTCCAAGTGTAGAACGTTCAGCATCAGCTAATTTCTTGCTGACTTTTTCTTTAGATGATGATGTACGTGTCTTTTTGGTTTTATCTTCTAGCTGTCCTTGTAAGTCTTTCCAGTATTTTGTGTGTGAAAAAACTATTTTTTTGGCATCTTTACTAAATTCAATTACTTTAAAGTCAATCGTATCTCCCACTTTTAGAGCAGGTTCTCCGGGAGCAGTAGCCAAATGTTTGGTTGGTGTAAAGCCTTCTACGCCGTACTCCATTTCCAACATAGCTCCTTTATCTGTTATTTTAGTAATGAGACCTTGGTGTACAGAATCCATACTGAAAATGGATTCAAATGTAGCCCAAGGATCTTCGGTCAATTGTTTATGGCCTAAACTAAGTTTATGATTCTCTATGTCAATTTCGAGAACTATAACATCTAATTCCTCGTCTTTTTTGACGTATTCGGAGGGGTGATTAAACTTCTTAGACCAAGAAAGATCTGAAACGTGGATAAGCCCGTCAACGCCTTCTTCCAGTTCTACAAAAAGACCATAATTGGTAAGATTTCTAACGATACCTTTATGCGCCGAATTAACCGGATATTTTGCTGCGGCGGTGAGCCAAGGATCTTGGGTCAGTTGCTTTATTCCCAAAGACATCTTACGCTCTTCTCTATCTAAGGTCAAGATAACAGCTTCCACATCTTGGCTAATCTTGTAGATTTCTGTTGGGTTTTTAGGATGCTGAGACCAAGACATTTCGCTCACGTGAACAAGACCTTCTACGCCCGGTATGATTTCGATAAATATTCCGTAGTCAGCTATGGTTACTACTTTTCCGGTAATTCGGCTACCGGCCGTTAAAGTAGCATCTAAGGTATCCCACGGATGAGGGTAGAGCTGCTTTAATCCTAAGCTGATACGTTTTTTATCATCATCGAAGTCTAATACAACAACGTTAATTTTATCATGTAATTTGAGCACTTCTTCAGGTGAAGTAATCCTGCCCCAAGAAATATCCGTGATATGTAACAAGCCGTCTAAGCCACCTAAGTCTATAAACACACCAAAGTTAGTCATGTTTTTGACGGTTCCTTCGAGAACTTGGCCTTTTTCCAATTTATTTAGGATTTCGAGCTTTTGGGCTTCTAATCCTTTTTCAATTAGGACTTTATGTGAAATTACTACATTGTCATGGGTGGAATTTATTTTAACTATCTTAAATTCCATGCGCCGGCCTACAAAAGACTCGTAATCCCGAATAGGTTTTACATCAACCTGCGACCCGGGCAAGAAGGCTTCTATTCCTTCTAAATCAACTACGAAGCCACCTTTGGTTCTGCGTTTAACAATACCTTCCATGATAACGTCTTCCTCTAATGCCTTGTTGATTTTCTCCCAAGTTTTAATAGAGTTCGCTAGTTTTCGAGAAAGTACCATCTCACCAGATCTATTTTCGATAGCTTCTAAGTAAACTTCTACTTCGTCGCCAACTTTTAGATTTGGATAGTCTTTAAACTCTGACAAAGATACTACTCCGTCAGACTTAGTACCAATATTCACAACTACTTCGCGTTTGTCCATAGCAACTACTTTGCCACGCACAACATCTTTCGAACGAGGTGGAGCATGAAAGGTGCGCTCATACAACTTTCCTAATTCAGTACGAGTTGTCTGCGAATACCCCTCAACAGTATTCCAAAAATCTTGGTCTTCTGCTGATGCTAAATTTTCTAATGTGTTATCCTGATTCATTCAGAATATTTTTTTGATTTGAAGGGCAAAATTACGGATTATTTTTTATTATCTAAAACAAACTTTCAAAAAAACTTTTTATTATGCTGTTTTTGTAGAAAATCATCTCGTGTTTTAGGTTTAAAATCAATAAATTGCAATATTCTATCGTTTGAGATTTTTAATATTTCAGAACATTTTTCAATTTTGCTAAAAAATGGCAACAATACTTACGGGGGTTCAGAGTTCCGGCCGGGTTCATTTGGGAAATATTTTGGGCGCAATCTTACCCGCAATCGAGCTGGGAAATACGCAAGAAAATTCCTATTTTTTTATCGCAGACTTACACTCTTTAACATCATTAAAAAATAGTAAGCAACTGCAAGAGAACATATTGCAGGTTGCTACAGCGTGGATTGCCTGTGGGCTTTCTGTTGAGAAGTCTGTCTTTTTTCGCCAATCTGATGTGGTAGAGCATACCGAAATGCAGTGGTATCTGCAATGTTTCGCTCCGTATGCTATGCTGGCAAACGCCCATTCATTCAAAGATAAATCCGAAAATTTAGCCTCTGTAAATGCCGGCGTGTTTACCTATCCGGTTTTAATGGCTGCCGATATTTTGCTCTATGATGCTAATTTTGTCCCGGTTGGTAAAGACCAAAAACAACATCTTGAAATCACACGGGACATAGCCGGAACCATTAACCATACTTTAGGAGATATTTTTGTGCTCCCAGAACCAATTATTGCAGAAAATGTGATGACTATTCCCGGTATAGACGGACGTAAAATGAGTAAGTCTTATGATAACTACATTGATATTTTTTCGGAAGAAAAACTATTACGCAAAAAAATAATGTCTATCGTAACGGATTCTTTACCCGTAGAAGCCCCTAAAAATCCAGATACCTGCACCATTTTCAGCTTGTTTCGTTCAATAGCTGATTCAGCCGAAGCAGAGTTGCTTAGGCAGCAATATTTATCCGGTGGAATGGGCTACGGAAAAGCTAAGGAATTATTGTTTGAAGCTATTTTAACCCGCTTTGCAACTGAAAGAACTAAGTTTCAGGAGTTAATCAAACACCCGAAGTACATTGAAGAACAGCTCTTAGGCGGAGCTTCAAAAGCACAACCGAAAGCAAGGGAGGTACTTAACCGAATCCGCGCTAAACTGGGAATCCGTACTCGATAATTTCAAGTATCTACGAAGGCTATTTGTAATATTTCTCATTATAGCCAAGAGTTGAGATACTTTTAGTGGATTATTTTTGGGTAAAAATATCCGCATTTCCACAGCAACAATGGCTGGTGTATTTCCACATTAGTGAACAAACTGCGTAGGCGTATAAATGAAAACTCTTAGAGTGCTTAGGTAATAGTAAGCTATACTTTTGCCCATTCAAACTTTGAAATTTTATGGAACGCAACACATTATTAGCGTATTTACAAGCAGCTTTTCGGGAACTTTCAGCCTTTTCTATGCCGGGAATAGGCTTTTTTTCAAAAAGCTATCAAAATGCTCGTTTAGATACCCAGCAAAACGTACTATTACCTCCGGGTGAAACCTACCAATTTAGCCCCGAAAATCGAGGCGATGACTTTTTGCAGCGGCTATTAGAGCAACGCCTAAATTTATCTCCGGCACAAGCGGCTATGTTGGTAGCAGACATCGTTCGTATGATACAAATGGAACTGAGCCAAACAGGAAGTTTTGAAGTCCCTAAGGTCGGAATATTACGCCGTAACGCTCAAGGTATCGTTTTTGAAGCAGTTGGTTCTACACCCGGATTAGAACCAATCAATATGGAAGCTAATAATAATCATACAAAAGAAGCTACCGAAAATACGAATGACTCATCAGAGGAATTGACTTTCCCCGAAACGAACCCACAGGCTACCCGAAAACTAATGTGGTGGATGGCCGGCATAGCAGCAGCTCTAATGCTCGGAATCCTAACATTTAGTTTCTACAAAACCTCTACCAGTAGCCAAACAGATGCTACACAAGAAGAAGCCCTTGCCAGTGAAGTTGTTCCAAATGACGAACTTGCCGATAATACTGATGCAAACACACAGCCAAGTTGGAATTCAGATGATAACACCTTGGGGGATGAAAATACTGATTCAAGCGTTCCGCAAGACCAGTTGAAAACAGATTCTGCTATGCCGGAATCCCCTAAAATTGACGCAAGTTCAGCCGGAACACAGAATACGAACTTAGCAGCAGCCAAAACAACAACGCCTCCTGCCAATAAATCAAACAAAACGCAACCAAAAGCTACTCACCCCAAAAGTAATAGCTCTTCAAAATCTACTAAGGCTAACAAATCATCAGAAAGTACCAAGACTTCAGCCAAAAAAGAAGCCAATAAAAATTCAAAAACAAGCAAAAAAACTACCCAAAAAGAACCCACAGCTCAAAAAGATTCTCATTCCAAAAAAAGTAAAACTACTCCAAGCGGCACAAAAGACAAAAAGACTTCTGCCGACAAAATCAGACCGGCTTCTATAGTGGCTCACAATGAGACGAATGCTGCTAGTTCCAAATATTTTGTGATTGCAAACTCATTTAACAACCGTGAAGATGCTGAAAAAAGTGTTCGTTCATGGAAAAGTAAAGGTGAAGATGCTGAACTGATTTGGATGAAAAAAGACGGTAAATTTGGGGTTTCTTTGGGCACATATTCCCAAGACGAAGATGCCAAAGCTGCCATCAAGCAAAAGTCGCTTGGTGCATCTGCTAAGGTGTATTCGGTGAAGTAACCTACATCATGAATAAAAAAAAACTATTTTTTCTTTGCATAAATTGTTGGCTGGGGTTCACGTTGTTTGCGCAACTACCCCAGCCAATCGTCTTAAATAAAGATTCCGTTACAATACGTAACCAAGCCATATCAGACATCACCCTTCTGTGTTCAGAATATATGTCCGGAAGAGGTTACGTAGAAGATGGACACCTGAGAGCTGCAAACCACATTGCCTCTACTTTTCGTAATCTTAATCTACAAGCCTTTAACACCCACCCTAACTTAATTCAGCCTTTTGAGTTTTCTATTAACTTGATTACAAACGCTACTATTGAAGCACCATTTCCGCTAAAATACGGCCAAGATTTTATTGTTCAGGCAGATTGCCCGCCTATAAACTTTGATAAAACCCGTTGTGTAGATTTAGAATACGGCCTTCCTGATGATTTTTCAAAAAATACAGTAAAAGAACGTTGGGTCGTAATCAAAGAAGGATTACCCAAAACATTGCAAAATGTAGATAGTTTAAAACAATATTTAAAAGAAAAGCCCAAGATTGCTTTAGCTGAGCAACGCGGCGCACTTGGTGTAATCGTTCTTCGTAAAAAGCTAACGGCATCATTTAGCAAAGAAGCCGGTGTTTTTCCGGTAGTCGAGGTTTTAACATCTTCTTGGAAAAAAACGAGTTGGGTTAAAGTACACGTAGAATCAGGGGACCAAGTCATCCAGAGCCAAAACGTAGTTGCTTGGATACCTGGCAGTGAGCATCCAGATTCAGCCATTATTTTGTGCGCTCATTATGACCACTTGGGCAAAGTAGGGAATGCTATTTTTCCCGGTGCAAACGACAATGCCTCTGGAGTAGCTTTTCTGATGACCTTAGCACGATACTTTTCCGTACCCCAGCACAAATGTCGCTACTCCCTGATTTTCATAGCCTTTGGAGCTGAAGAAACCGGACTCACAGGCTCTTTGTTCTATGCGCTCCAAGAACCTATTTTTCCCATAGAACGAACTCGGTTTGTGCTAAACTTTGACCTAATTGGTAATGGCCAAGAGGGAGTTATGGCTGTGGGAGCTGAAACCTTTCCGGAATTATTTGCTAAGTACAAACTTCATAATGATTCATTACAACTTGTTAATCCTTTGCAAACGCGCCCGAATGCTCCCAATAGCGACCATTATCCGTTTACATTGAAAAAAGTCCCTGCTTTATTTTTCTATACACAAGGCGGTTCTAAATTTTATCACGATATTCATGACAAACCCCGTGCACTCAAGCTGCCGATATTCTATAATTTTTACAAGCTAACAGCTACCTTTTTGGAAAAACTCTAAGGTTTGCAGTAATTAGTTGGTAAAAATCTATTTTCTTTTTACCAAGAAATATCCTGAATGGCATCTTGAATATTCTGAATAGAAAGCCATCGGTCATTTTTTTCTGAAGAAAACTGAAAGTTTTCAGGCACTGCTGATGCCATTGGAAATTGTTGTTTCCAGAAAGGCATTTTGGGAGAGTTAGATAGTTGTGGGATTAGCAAAAAGCAGTTTTCTAATTCTAAAATAAAAGGTGCGTCCTCTTCGGTGATTAGTAGTTCATGGAAACGTTCTCCCGGTCTTGTTCCTAAATATACCCATTTATCCGGGTTAGGTTCAATTACTTTGGCTACATCTACCAGGCGTAAGGAGGGGGTTTTGGGTATCCAGATTTCGCCGCCTAAGCTGTTTTGGATAGCAAAAATCACTAATTCTACGGCTTCTTGGGTAGTAAAAGCAAAACGGGTCATACGAACGTCTGTTATCTGCAATGGTTCGTTGCGTTTATGTTGGGCTAATAATCGGGGTAAAACAGAACCTCTTGACCCCAACAAATTTCCCAGACGAACGGCAGAAAAACGAATATTGTTATTCGGAAGATAATTTTCGGCAATTAATAACTTATCTGCACAAAGTTTTGTTGCGCCGTATAGGTTTTGAGGCTTTACGGCTTTATCTGATGACAAGGCTATTACTTGTTTTACATCGGCATTTTTAGCCGCTTCGATGACGTTTCGGGTTCCTTCAATATTGGTTTTGATAAACTCATCTGGGTTTGATTCACCTAAGGTTACGTGCTTCAATGCTGCCGTATGCACAACCAACTCTACGCCGCGGCAGACAGTTAATACAGATTTATAATCTCGAATATCCCCTAAACAAAATACAAGTGCCGGATTATTTCTAAATGCAGGTTCGTCTTGCATTCTATAATGCTTCTGTTCGTCCCGAGAAAAAACAACAATACGCCCCACCTCCGGAAAATTCTTCAGGATGTGTTTGATAAAAACCTTACCAAAAGAACCAGTTCCACCGGTTACCAATATTGTTTTAGGAAGTTTGACAGATGAGCGCAATTTATGAGAATAAAAAGTTACAACTCGGCAGCAAAAATGATACTTTTTTAGCAAAGAAATTAATTTTTGCTATTTTTTTTGCTGAACTTTCAGGAGATAGCCTAAACTTTAGAAAGCTACTGTTATATTTCTCTTATAGCTGAAAGAAGTTTGAATGTCTGGATAAACTCAAGATTCAATTTTGGCACTTAGGCCGGCATCTAAGATGCGCTGTGCAGTAGGGTTCTAACTTAAGGTAGCTTCTAAAAATTAGTTTTTTTTATTTTTTTCAGACACAAATTAGAACCCTTTTAAATCTGGGTTGAAAAAGTAAGTAATTGTACAAATTATTTTTTAATTCAGATACAAAATTTTTATTTTTTATTCGATAATTCGCAACTAACTAATTAACAATATTTTAAGATTTGAGCAAATTTAGTCTTTGTACTTGTTCAAGCCTGAATAAGTTGTAGGTAAGGTTGATAAGCCCGATTATACAATAACATTGCTTATTCTTTCTAAAGGATTGCCAATTGCAGACAAATGTTCAATAGTATATTGCTCTTCAAATAATCCTTTTTGGCCATTGGTTTTATACTCTTGTGATGTCATATTATTTTCGTGTTAAATTATACGCAAATATACATATAATTGCTTGAATAACAATGATTTAAATTATAGAACCCACCTTATATAAAGTCTATTTATGTTTTTACTACAAGTAAGATTTTTTCTTTATAATGAATAAAGTTTACTTGTTTGGTAATAGTCCCAAGTAAATCTGTTTAAAGCATGTTTAGGATTAATAATTCCATTTTTAGCTAAAGCATTTATCGCCTGATTTGCCATATCAGAACCTACTTTTGTACAATTTGGTGGCTCAAATCCTATTTTTTCTTTTTGCCAACAAACTTCTTGTGGCAAGATATCTTTCATAACTTCTCTTAAAATTACTTTCGTCCAGCCGTTATTAATCTTAAATTCATCTGATAATGAAAACACAAACTCGACTAATTCATGATTTAAGAATGGCAATCTAACTTCACGGCCATTGGCCATTGAATTTCTGTCTGCATATCTAAGTAATGTATTTAAACCCCTTTTTGTAGCTGATATGTATAATGCTTTGTTTAAATTATTAGGATACTCAAACGGTTCTTCATAAGAATCAAATTCGTGTATAAAATCACTTTTAAATTGTGAGATGTAATCCGGTTTGACTATTTTATTACGCAAGTACCTTAGTCTATGTCTTAGGTGGGGAAATCTTGAATGTAGCCAAAAATAATTTTCTATATTATATTTTGTATTATGAAGGTTGTTATACTCACTTAATTGTCTTTGAAATTTATTTTTATCGGAAAGGATTAAGGAGCTAAAAAAATTTCTAAAATAACCGATATAACCTGCTAAAATCTCATCTGCACCTTGGCCGTCCAATAAAACAGTAATATTGTTTTCTTTGACTAATTTCATCACATACCATTGCGCTACTATACTTGTGCTTCCATAAGGCTCTTCTTGATAATAAAAAACGTTGTCAATTTCTTTAACAAGCATTTCCGGAGTTAAGAAAACTTGATATGACTCAACATCGTTATTTTTTACAACTAAATCGATACGCTTCCCTTCGTCCTTATTAAAATCTTTAAATCTTGCTGAAAATGTTTTTTGCGTTTGATTGCTATCCTTTACTTTGTTGATAATTGAAACTATGCTAGAAGAGTCTAAGCCACCGGAAAGACACGAACCTACGGGAACATCTGACCTTAATCTTCGTTTGATAGATTGTTCAAATAGAAAATAAAATTTTTCTTTGGCTTCGTTATGAGATATAGTGGATTTATTACTTAAATCAATATCCCAGTATCTGGTATTAGAGATTATTTTTCCGTCTTTAATTATTAAATAATGAGCCGGTTCTAATAAAAATATATCTTTATAAAATGTACTTATCGGGTTTTTTATATCATCTGTGGTATTGTAAGCTAAGTATAAAAAAACTCTCCTTTCATTAGGTTGTTTTTTTATTCCTACTGCCCATAAGGCTTTCATTTCTGAGGCAAAATAAAATGCATCATTGGTTTGGTGATAATAAAATGGTTTTTCTCCAAAGCGGTCTCGCGCACAAAAAGTTAGCCTTTCTTTATTATCCCAGATAGCAAAAGCAAACATCCCATCTATATCATCTAAACATTTTTCTTTTTTTAAATCATATAAAGCCATTAATACTTCGGTATCTGAATTAGATTTGAATTGATAGCCTTTCTTTTGGAGTTCTTGTTTTAATTCAATATAATTATAAATTTCTCCGTTTAATACGATAGTATAACGATTTAGATAATGCATAGGTTGGGATCCGTTTTTGCTTAAATCAATAATAGACAATCTTCTGTGCCCAAAGCCAATCGTTCCATCTTCGTTTATCCAGTGTCCGTCCCCGTTATGTCCACGGTGCGCAATGCTGTCTGTCATTTGTTTCAAAACAAATAAATTGGTTTTGTTTGGATTTAGTGATAAGACTCCCGCAATTCCACACATATTTTAAATCGATCGTTGTTTAGAGGGTATAAAAAATGGCAATAAAGAAAGTAACTTTACAATTTATGTCTAAAGCAAACTATCTGTTACTGCCCTCATTACCAAAACACAAAAGTATCCAAAAATAGATTAAGAAAAAGTGAAGCATAAAAATTATTGGTGTACCGGTTGATAGTAACAACTTTTCTCTGAATGCGAGAACAAAGACACAGCTTCTCCTAATGCTAAATATTTGATATTAGAAACAAGAAACGGCAGAAGCCACAGGGTATGTTTTGGAAAAAAAGAAATCTAAAGCAGGCTCTAAAAGATTCAAACTCATAGTTTTTAGCTATTTGATGGATGTTAGTAATCATTATTGAAAAGGGTTTTTGATTTTGAAAAAGAGCTTTGTTTTAGTTGTGCAGTGCTTGATTTTTAACGTACTTGCATCTAAATATTAGGATTTATGCCAGAAAATATCCCGTCAAAAGGCCGCAATACATTGTTTGTAACGGTTGTTTTGTCTGTATTAATTCTGGTTTCTGGGGCAATCGCCTTAGTGCAGGTTTTTGATGGTAAAATCATCGTACAAAGTAAATTACAATCAAGATGGGATTCTATTATTAAGGAAACATTCTTTACGCACCAGCGGATTGTAGGTAATAAAGATTATACCCTCCCCAAACACGTACTTCATTTAGAATTTGATAGCTTACTTCAACTTAAATCTTGGTCTTCAAACCAAAACTTTCTGGATATAGCCAGCATTCAAGGGCAATGGAAAAGGCCGGAACCTGAAATTTTGCAAATTTCTCAAAGCACTTTTTGGCATTTAAAGATAAAGCAAGGAAATACTTATCATAGTTATTTAATCACTTTGGTAAAAACATATTCAATTGATAATGAGTATTTTCCTTCTTACGTTTTTGGGCAAGAGAGTTTTCCTGAACTGATTAAGCCGGATAAGGTTTTGCTTTATGCAGATACAGATTTTCCTGTTTTGTCGTTATCATCTAAAATACAGTTGAGTTATAAAATTTATTCTTATTATCCTTTATCGAACTTTTATTGGCTTATTGTTAGCACATTATCGTTTATTTTATTTAGTTTTTATTTTTATTTATTATTTTTTAAATTACAAGTTAAGTACGGTATTTTTGTTGCGGAATGTTGCCTAAGTGCCGGTTTAATATTTTTTCGGCTGTTAATGTTATGGCTACAGATTCCGCATAGTTTTTCATCCATCAAGCTATTTTCTCCGGAGGTTTTGGCTATTAGCAATTTAAATCCTTCATTGGGAGATGTTTTGCTGAATTTCATTTTACTGGCGACGTTAGCATTTCGTTGGCGATATGTTTTAGGCCGTGTAAATTTGGTTAGTAACCCAACAAAGTCTGCTTTAGCGGGTATTTTTTCGGTAATAGCATCAGGTTTAGGGAGTTGGGCTTTTTTTCAGCTATTTCGTACTGCTTGTATCAACTCTAAAATTTACTATGAGGTTTCGGATATTTTTCGTTTAGATAGTTATTCGATTTATTTATTTACGGCAGTATTGCTGATTTTGAGTAGCTTTTTGTTGCTTATTCAGTTATTGGTGCGTCTGTGGATTCGGTTTATGGCTGAAAAAACGCTCACACGTATGCTTCAAGAGGGAGCCGTATTTGTGGTCGGCGTAAGCCTAATGATGTTGGCTACATTAGGGCTTTCTCAGTGGCCAATTGCCTTTACGGCAATGTTGCTTATGATATTAGCTTTGTTAGCTGAGATTTTATCCGAAATTGAACCCCGGAGGTTACATATTCCCCAAATCATTGCAACTGTGGCCGGCTTTGCATGGATTACAAATTTAGCTATTTCAGAAAGTTATCAGCAACAGCTACAAGTTCAATTAAGCCGCTATGCAAACCGGTTTATCAGCCCCAGAGACTTAATTACCGAATTTGAGTTTGATAATATGGTTTTAGAAATACAAAAAGATACCGTTTTGTATCAAACTGCGGCAAAAAGTACCAACATAATTGCCTCTGAATTTATCCAAAAACTATACAATATTCATTTAAGTGTAAACCTTCGGGGATACGATATTCACATTTTTTTATTTGACCAGAATGGCTTACGTATTGATAATCAGTTGATGGATTTGCCCTCTATTCCGTATGATTTTAGGCAAAATATTGGTAAACCCACTGTATCAAAGGCATTATTTCGGATTACTGGCCCAAGTAGTTTAAGTGATTATGCCTACTTAGGGCGGTTTAAAGTACCCTTAGAACCTTGGAGAGAGGTCTGGGTTCAGGTTGAGCTTCAGCCTAAAATTGGTAAAACGGATAGGTTGTATCCACAATTACTCTTAGATAATAGTTTGCGTCAGCGATTGAACTTGCCCTCCGGTTTTTCTTTGGCTGTTTATCGTAATCAGCATCTTGTAGAGACTATCGGAGAATATGAATTTCCGCTAACTTATACTGTGCCGCCTGCCGAAGCTGTACAAGGATATTGGGAAGATAGATATTCAAGTTATTTTCAGGCAGAGAGCCCCGGCGGCAGAATTGTACGGCTACATTCTTTTAAACGAACTACATTTCAGATAATTACTGCTTTTTCTTTTTTGGTATATTTTTATTTAGCATTTTGTGGCTTTGCTTGGGGCGTGTTGTCGGTTATCCGCCGGCAAAATAACTTACGTCAGTATAAACCCAGTTTTGCCCGCCGAATTCAGCTAATATTAGCCGGAATGACCCTTTTGCCACTTCTGATCATGGGGATAATCTCCACCCCACAGTTTAGATCTTTTTATCTACAAACGATACAGCTCCGGCTTAAACAAGACCTAATCCAATGTGCAAATTTACTCCAGCAACAACCTTTTTTATTGGCAGAAATTTCCAAGCCTTCAAGCTTAAATTCAGCTACTACCGAAACACTTAACCGTTTCGGGCAGATTTTAGCTGCTGATTTAAACTTATTTAGAATAGACGGCAGACTCTTTGCCTCTACAAGACCCCGAATATTTCAAGCCGGATTAATTTCAGAAAACATAAACCCATTGGTACTCGAAAAAATAAAAGAGAATAAACTTCGGCACTTCATTACAGAAGAAACCATTGGGAAACTAACATATCTATCCGGTTATCATGTAATTATGGATAATCAGTATAAAATTATCGCTTTTTTAAACCTCCCCTACCTATCTCAACAAGATATTTTGGAAAACCAATTAAAGCAGTTTTTGGCTTATTTGATTAATTTGTATGTAGTTACACTTCTTGTTGTGGTAATTGCAGGCTATTTTATTGGCCGTTCCGTTACCTATCCGTTACAATTACTGAAACAAAGGATGGGGGACATTTCTTTTGGCAAAAAAAATTACCATACAATTAACTGGGAATCTTCTGATGAAATCGGTGCCATCATTCATTCTTATAATGAAATGCTGGTAAAGCTCTCAGAAAGTGAAAAACAGTTGGCCAAAAGTGAGCGCGAAATAGCTTGGCGGGAAATGGCAAGGCAGGTAGCCCACGAAATTAAAAACCCGCTAACTCCCATGAAATTAGGGCTTCAACATCTGCTTAAACTTTCAAGCCATGGCAATATCCAAGCCCAACAGTTTCATAAAACCATTCAGTCATTACTTACCCAAATAGATTCTTTAACCTACATTGCAAATTCTTTTTCGCAGTTTGCTGCCATGCCTTCTGCCCAAAAAGCAGTAGTTAATCTCAACCAATTATTACTTTCTGTGCAGCAGCTATACACAAATTCTCCGGAAGGTGATGTTACCTTTTTAGGAGAAACGGACACTGTATTTGTTTGGGCAGATAAAGACCAACTGATGCGCGTCTTTGCTAATTTAGTCAAAAACGGCTTACAAGCTATGGCAGATTATGGCTTAGTACAAATTATTCTAACAACAAACGACGGCTCTGCAATCATTCAGATAGCAGATAACGGCTCCGGCATACCGGAAGAAATCCAGTCAAAAATATTTGAACCTAACTTCTCTACTAAAAATTCCGGCATGGGATTAGGGCTTGCCATTTCACAGAAAATTATTGAGCAATGCGCCGGTAGTATCTCTTTTGAAAGCTTTTTGGGAAAAGGAACAACATTTACCGTTATACTGCCTATAATTAACGCTGAACCCTAATTACAAACAAATTTAATGGTTATTTTTGCAGCAATAGAGTTACTTAGTATATGCGTTTTTATCCGTTATTAATCATTTTTCTTGGGCTGTTTTGGGGGCAATTATTTGCGCAGCAACCTTATACAGAGACACTCACCGAAGTTTGGAACGATAATACTTCAACATGGGATTCTTCATCTCGTGTATTTGTTACCTATAATACCAACCAAAGAGCCGAAACCTACCGGGCAGAAAGCTATCAAAATGCAACATGGCTCAAGTTGGCTTTAACAAACTATACTTATGTAAATGGTACTGATATTGACCAAATTACCCAATACAACTGGAATCTACTGCAGGGAGTTTATCACCCCGTTACTTTAACAGCCTATTCTTACGTTTCGGGAAAAGTCTCAACAATTGTGAGCAGTGCTTGGAATAGTCTATCACAGCAGTTTATTCCGTCTTCAAGAACAGTATATACTTACAACGCCGGCTTAGTTCAGGTAGAACAATCTGAACGCTATGATACAACAACACAAACCTATACACCACTAAGCCGATATACCTGCACCTACACCCCCACAAACAAAATCCAAATACGCCTACAAGAAAACTATAATGCCGGCCAATGGCAAAATAGTGCTCGAATCACTTATTCTTATGACCCAAATGACAATATTACATACATTTTAACCGAAACATATCAGCAAGGCTCCGGACAATGGGCAAACAGCTACTCCCAAAGCTATTCCTATAATATGTATCAAGAGCTGAATCAGATACTTACAAGCATCTGGAATGGCTCTTCTTGGCAGCAACAAAACCGGCTTATTTATACCTACAACCAAGATGGTACCATGCATAACTACACAACTTATGTCTGGCAGCAAAATAACTTTGTAAACTCGCAACGGACTACATTCTTTTATCAGCCCTTAACTTCTTTGGCTTCTGTACCGAATAAACCCAATATAAGACTCTATCCAAATCCGTCTCAAGATTATTTCGGTATTCAGGGAGTTAGTCAAGGAATGGTTTCACTAAAAACTTTAACCGGTCAAGTAGTTTTTCAAACCTATTTTTCTGAAAATCAGCAATTTTCTATTTCAGATATTCCTGCGGGAATCTATATAGCAGAGGTTAGCAATGCAGAAAAAGGCGCACCGGTAGCCAACCTAAAAATCACTATTTGCCATTAATCACCAAAGTTGGGGTGAGTAATCCACTAAGGTTAATGTCTTAATCACAGCTTAGTTTTACCCCAAAAGCCAGTTCGGGCTGTATCGTAAAACACACAAGAAACGTAATATCGAGAGTTTTCTTCAGAAAAAAACTCTCGATATTGCATTATTTTGGCAGTCAAAACAATCTTTGAGTATTTTCTCTTTTTAAAAAAATATCTTGTAAAAAAAACGAAGCATCGAAAATTACCAGTAATGTGATACCATAATTCCAAAAATATTTTGCTGTTTATATCGTAGGTGCATAACTATTCCTATTTTTGCTCACATGATTTTTGGATTTTTACTATGATTATTAAAAATTGGATTTTAACTTGTGTATTATGGTCATTGACGCTTGGCGCAGTTTTAGCTCAGCCTAAAATTGTTATCTCAGGAAAAGTTACAGATAAAGCTAACGGAGAGGTTTTAATAGGAACCAAAGTAACCGGCAACGGAGGCGAAGCTGTCGTTGGCACAAACACAGACGGAAAATATAGCATACAACTTAGCCGGAAAGATACTATCGTATTACGATTTACTTACATCGGATATGAACCTGTTGAGATAAAAATAATCAAGACTGTCGCTACAAATTTAGTGAAGAATATAGACATGAAAGAAGAAGGCACCCAAAGTGAAGACGTTATCATTACGGCAGCCAGAATTGAACAAAAGAAAGAAGATTTAACTATTTCTGTAGAAACACTAAACCCTAAGAAACTTGATAATCAGGCTTCTACGAATATTATGTCGGCGATGGAGCAAACTCCGGGTGTTCAGATTATGAAAGATCAGCCGAGTATTCGCGGCTCAAGCGGATATACCTACGGAGCAGGCTCGCGGGTTATCACTTTGTTAGATGGCTTACCCATGATTTCTGCAAACCGCAACTCAGTAGGCTTTGACTTACTACCCACAGACAACATCCGCCAAATCGAAGTTATCAAAGGAGCGTCTTCGGTAATCTTCGGCTCCGGCGCTATGGGGGGAGTTATTAACGTACTAACCGCTGACCCCACACCGGAACCCAAAATATCTATTCGTGCTAAATACAAAGTATTTGACAACCCACCTCTGATAAAATGGACACTTAAAGATGATAACGGAAACCCCATCAAAGACACCACTATTTCTAATAACTGGGATGGCCGTAGTGCTGCCCAAAACCCATCAATACACTTTTTTTATAGCCAAAAAATCAAAAGCCGCTTAGATCTAACCACCCAATTAGACCTAATCAAAGATACCGGATTTAAACAAGAAGAATTTTCAGACAGAATTCGGGCAATTGTCATGACCAAGCTCTATTTTCCCAAACTACCCGGCTTCTATATAGGATTAAATGCTCAAGGTTCTTGGGATTCTTCCGCAGCTTTCATCGCTTGGGCTGGTTTCCCTGATAGTGCCCTCATTCCCGGAAAAGGATTCTTAACCTACCAATACTTACCGCGTTATGCAATTGACCCAAGTATCTCATACTTAGCCAAAAATGGAGACCATATTATTTACAGAGGGCGTTGGTTTTATGCTATTGACAGACTAAGCACCCCGCAAAGCGGAACTTCCAGCCTCATTTACAACGAAATTCAATATACCAAAAGATTAGGGAAAAATATCACCCTCATCAATGGTGTGAACTATGTAGGTACATTGGTAAAAGCAGATAGTGTTTTTGGGAAAGCCAAAGGCAACCAATACGCAGCCTATGTTCAAGCAGAAGCAAAATTTTGGGATAGATTAAATATTTCACTTGGCGTCAGATACCAAATTGAAGATATCACCGGCGATACTGCCGCTTCGGTAGAAGCCAAAGGGAAGTATCCGATAGTTAAATATCGTACCATGCAAGAGCCTATTTTCCGTGCAGGGATGAGTTTTCGGGTATTACAAGGAAGTTTTCTGCGGTTTTCTATTGGGCAAGGGTTACGCAGCCCGTCTGTAGCAGAACGCTTTACGGCTACTGCTGCCGGTACTATCGTAGTATCTCCCAATCCTCTTATTCATATCGAAAAAGGATATACCGCAGAAGCAGGTATCCGCCAGCTATATAAATTCGGCGAATATTGGAAAGGCTTCATTGACATCGCTGCCTTCAAGATGGACTTCAAAAATATGGTTGAGTTTTATGTAGATAATGATCAATTTACCAGGTTTGGAAATTTGGCTTTTAACGCTCAAAATCTATCCAGAGCGACCATTACCGGCTTAGAAGTTTCTACGGTTACTGCCGGAAAAATTGGGCCAATTTTACTCAATTTAACTGCCGGTGTTACCTATATGGTCCCGGAAGATAAAAATGGAAACCCCGACCTAAACGGAGAAGACAAAGCCAATGAGTTTATCCAAGCATTGTTAGTTGCCCAATTTCATAACAGAATAAACCCCAACAACCCTGTTCTAGCACCCCCGGATAACCCTTCTTTCCTAAAATACCGAACCAAATGGATGTCCAGAGCCTCTCTTGACCTAACCTATAAGCGCCTTACCTTTACAGTTAATCATAGATACCTCAGCCACATGATTAATATTGATAAAGTATTTTTAGTTGCGCTAAATGGTGCTATTAACTTTAGAAGATATGACACAAACGGGTTCAACGTTTTTGATGCTATTTTAGCTTATACACAAGGAAATTCAACTGTTTCATTCCACGTATTTAATATCATGAATGAGTTATATGCAACGCTCCCTGGTGCTGCAATGGGAGAGCAACGCAGTTTTGCCGTTCAATATCGCTTCCTCTTCAACCCGAAAAAGAAAAATACAGAAAAAACAGAGGGAGAAAAAAACTAACCTTTCTATAATCTCTTACTTTACGCTAATTTCATTGCGAACCAATGAAATTAGCGTTTTTTTTGTTTAATCTCATACACATTTTTATTAAATATGTTGGTTATGTGGATATTTGCACCTTTTTAAGGCTAAATGGATTCGTATGACATCATAGTAGTTGGCGGGGGGCACGCGGGCTGTGAGGCAGCACTTGCCGGAGCAAATATGGGTTGCAAAGTATTGCTAATCACGATGAATATGAATACCATTGCCCAGATGTCTTGTAATCCAGCTATGGGAGGTATCGCCAAGGGCCAAATTATCAGAGAAATAGATGCTATGGGCGGCGGCTCTGGAATCATCACAGACAAAACCAGCATTCAATTTCGAATGCTAAATCGCTCCAAGGGCCCTGCTATGTGGAGCCCCAGAGCACAATCTGATAGGGTGCGCTTCATCGAAGCATGGAAAATATTGCTCGAATCTAATACCAACATTGACTTTTGGCAAGATACCGTTAAAGAGATTGTTACACAAGGAGATACTGTAACGGGTGTAAAAACCGCAATGGGACTTACTTTTTCGGCAAAGTGCATTATATTGACAACCGGTACATTCCTAAATGGCGTTATCCATATTGGAAACCAGCAGCTTACGGGAGGGCGTATGGGCGAAAAAAACAGTACCGGCGTTACAGAACAACTTCGCCAACTTGGCTTTGAAACCGGACGTATGAAAACCGGAACTCCTCCCAGAATTGACGGTAGAACTATTAATTATCAAGAACTCGAATGCCAATATGGTGATACTATTCGGGGTAAATTTTCTTTTCTTGAAACTGACCATCTTTTAGAGCAACGCCCTTGCTACATCACCTACACCAATCCAAGGGTTCATAAAGTTTTGGAAGAAGGCTTTCAGGATTCCCCACTCTTTACCGGAAGGATTCAAGGCGTGGGGCCAAGATACTGCCCATCCATAGAAGACAAAATTGTCCGCTTTCATGAGCGAGATAGACATCAGATTTTTATAGAGCCGGAAGGATTACAAACTGTTGAAATTTATCTAAATGGTTTTTCTTCTTCACTGCCGGAACATATTCAGCGAAAGGCGTTAGCTTATATTCCGGGTCTCGAAAGAGCAAAGATGTTCCGCCCCGGCTATGCCATAGAATACGATTACTTTCCACCCTACCAACTCAGAGCCTCCCTTGAAACACACCGAATACACCACTTATACTTTGCAGGCCAAATTAACGGAACAACCGGCTACGAAGAAGCCGCCGCACAAGGGCTAATAGCCGGTATTAATGCCGCCAGAACAATCCAAAACCAAGAACCTATTATCCTACAAAGAAATGAAGCCTATATCGGTGTTTTGATAGATGACTTGATAAACAAAGGAATAGAAGAGCCTTACCGAATGTTTACGTCCCGCGCAGAACACCGGATTTTACTGCGCCAAGATAATGCAGACCTAAGACTTACCGAAAAAAGTTATCAGATTGGCCTCGCTTCCGAAAATAGATTCCAAAAAAATCAACAAAAAAAACAAGCTATAAACGAACTGAAATCTTCCTTACAAGAAATTTCAGTTGAGCCCAATGCTGTCAACTATTTACTTGAGAACCTTGAAGAACCCCTCCTAAAACAAAAATCAAAAATAAGTAACGTCATTTTGCGCCCAAACGTTACATTACAAGATTTAGCTAAGGCTATTCCAGCCCTACAAAGCAAATTAACAAATTACTCAACAGAAGTAATAGAACAAGTTGAAATCCAGCTAAAGTATGCCGGCTACATAGAAAAAGAAATGATGATGGTTGAAAAAACACAGCGTTTTGACAGCCTAAAACTTCCAGAAAACTTTAATTACCAAAAAGTTATCGGATTATCCAATGAAGCACGGGAAAAACTAACCAAAATTAAACCGGAAAACTTAGGGCAAGCCTCCCGTATTAGCGGAGTAAATCCGGCAGATATTTCTATACTAATGATTTTCTTTGGACGATAGCTCCTGATAGCTTATCAAGTTAAGAGACTTGGGGTTATGTTTCAAAAAAGGTATGAAAGTTATGATTTCGTTAGTGTATCATTATTGCAATTAGGGCATCATGGGTTTCGTTAATTGTAAGGTTATACGATAGTGAAAAATAAACAAGACCAATATTTTGCATATTGGATTTTTTA
>JAIXKT010000050.1:0-31472 GCA_026932145.1 Bacteroidia bacterium | reverse complement strand
AGAAAGTTTACCAATAAACATTTCGAAAATTTAGAACAAATCAGCACATTCTTTGACCAAGCAATAAAGAACCTAAGCCCTCAAATGGTAATGTCTATATGCACATTCAAATATATGAATATAGATACATTTTGGTCTAATTAAAATATCATTATCGTATTAGTCTTTATTGCCAAAAACTTCATCATACTTTCTGAACCAAAAACCTAAATTTTTGTCGTGCACTTAGGTATTTTTATTATGATTTTCAAAAAATCCCGTAAATTTGCGCCTCTTTAATTCAATAAAATTATATAGGGCGACTTTTACATTGATTTATTCTTTTTAATCTAAATATAATGTCTGAACAATATGTTTTAGACGACTTAGATCGCTCTATTCTTTTGATAATGATGAAAGACGCATCAGTTGCTTATACCGAAATTGCTAGGATATTAGGGGTTTCTGGGGGCACTATTCATGTGCGTATGAACAAGATGGAACAAGCAGGTCTAATTATCGGGTCAAAGTTGGTCGTTTCTCCGGAAGCATTAGGCTATGATATATGCGCTTTTTTGGGAATCTACTTAGAACGCGGCTCTGCCTATAAAGAAGCCTTAGAGCAGATTCGGCTCATTCCGGAAATTATTGAGCTACACTTTACCACCGGGATTTACAGTATGTTTGCCAAACTTTATTGCAGAGATACGAAACATCTACGGGAGGTACTAAATGATAAAATACAAGGTATTGCTGGCGTTCAAAGAACCGAAACTTTTATTTCCCTAAGTGAACCAATCCACAGAGATTTAGTATTGGAGTAATCTACCCTTCTGCATACTTAAAAAATACGGGTATTTTTTAGTATTTTTAGGTAAAAAAGGGAGAGGATTTTTCACATCTTCTCCCTTTTTTAGGTTTTATCTTTCTTATCGCAGTAAAGTAAGTGATTCTTTGTAAACCTTGTCTCCTATTTTAACGACGTAATAATATGTTCCCTCTGGGGCTTTTTGGCTGCCGGTGTTGATATTTCCATACCAGCCACCTGCTTTTCCGGAGGTTGTTGTTGTGTACATCCGATTTCCCCATCGGTCAAATATCAGCATTTCGAAAGATTCTTTTCCTTCATAACTAACATAGAAAACGTCATTAATACCGTCTCCATTTGGCGTGAATACGTTAGGTATTGTAAATTCTGGTGCTTTAACGATATAGGGGCCACGGGTAATGGTGTCTGTACAGCCTTCGATGCTCATGGTGTAAAGTGTTACCATATATTCTCCCGGATACTCATAGGTATGAGCTACTTCCCTGCCTTCGGCTTTTAAGCCGTCCCCAAAGTTCCAAAGCCAATGCACGCTTCCGTGAGTAGAATCGCGGAAAGCAATATTAATACCTGGCAGATAAGCCTCAAAAGGAAGTTCCGGAGTAGAAACAAAGTAGGCATCAAGATCTTGGCCAATGATGACCAACGATTCGCTCTTAAAGGTATCTCTACAACCGCCTATGGCTTGTGCGATTAATGTAACTTGATAGGTGCCGGCTGTTTGAAATACGTGAATAGGGTTCCTTGAATTAACAATCGGGGTTCCGTCTCCAAAATCCCAAAATAGATTTTCACCTTCAATGCTTTGATCTATGAATGAAACAGAAAGTCCGCGGCAGCCGTCATCGTAGGTATTCACGAATTTAGCTTTAGGGCGTGGCTGTACGTCAATGAAAATAGTACTTGTGTCTGCACATTCTCCAATTTGGGCAACTACTGTATAAAGTGTTGGGAACATTGGTGTTGCAATTACTTCACGGGCGATAGTAGTGTTTAACCCTTCCGCCGGCGACCAAGTAAATATCTCTCCGCCTATACCTGCCGGCGTGGACATCGTTACTGATTCACCTCTGCAAATTGTTGTTGCCGAAGCAGTTATGTTCGCATCTATGGAGGGTATTACCGCTACTATCACTGTATCAGAAACCGTACAACTCCCCAATGTTGCTACCAATGTATAAACTGTACTTTCATTCGGACGGGCGATTGGATTGAGAGCATTGGGATTGCTTAGCCCTGTACTCGGTGTCCAATAAAAAGAAACGGGCTGCACAGAAGATGTGATTTTAGCCGGCAAGACTACAAAGCCGGAATATTGGCACATTGATAGTCCAAATGGTGAGTTTGTGGTGTCTGCATCTACTAACGGAGCTTCTAATACTTGTACTAAAATGCTGCTGCCGACAGACTCACATCCTTTGTAAGCGGCAAAAAGCTGATATGTAGTAGTTACGCTTGGCGAAGCTTTAGGGTTGAGAATCGTAGAATCCGAAAGCCCATATCCCGGAACCCAACGATATGTTACTGATGCGCCGGGAATACCGGGTACTGTTACAGTCGGATTTAGCTGTACGCTATCTTTCGGGCAAATAGAAACTGTAGCACCCGCATTAATTGTTGGACGTGGATTTACTGTAACAGTAACAGAATCTGCTATACTTCGGCAACCATTGGTAATGACCGTCATAAAATACGTCGTAGTGAAAGCAGGTGAGGCAAACGGCCTCATTACTGTGCTGGAGCTAAGTCCTATAGTTGGTGTCCATTCATAAGCATAAGTAGGGCCGCCTCCAACTGGTAAATCACCAATTTGAACGCTTCCACCTTCACAAATAGAGGTGTCTTGCCCTGCATTGGCAATAGCTCCGGGTACTACATGAACCGTAACGGTTGCCAGTGTGTCTAAGGTTGTTCTATCGCTCATGCAGCCGGAAAAGTTTGATTTTACAACCAATGTATAAATTGTTGTTGTATCTGGGCGCACAAACGGTGTTTGAGAAGTGCTGTCAATACCGGCAGATGGTAACCACAGATATTCATAGCTTCCAAAACCACCGGAAACACTTCCTTGCAGGAATACACCTTGCCCCGTACCGGAACAAATATATTGGTCTGGGCCGGCATTAGCCACCGGAACTTGGTGTACGTTTACAGTAACTTTTGCAGAATCAGAACTACAGCCAAATGAATCTGTTACAGTAAGATAATAATCCGTTGTTACGGTAGGGTTAGCTATTGGATTTGGGATAAAGGCACTGCTAAGGCCATTTGCCGGCGACCAGCGATATGAAACTGCCCCGCTACCCCCGCTATATCCACCGGGTAAAGCTACCCCACCCAAACCAAAACACATATTTACAAAACTTTGTGTTACAATGGCCGTAGGAGGAGCATTAACATAAACAATAACAGAATCCATGTTACTTACAAAACGCCCACAAGAAACTTGCAAATAGTATTTTGTAGTAACAGAAGGGTTAGCTATTGGATTTGGCGAAGTAGGATCTGATAAACCGGTAGTAGGAAGCCATTGATACACAAGTGAGCATCCGGTACTGCCTATTGCAGAACCCTGCAGCATAACGCCCGGACGGTTAGAGCAAAATGATAAATCAGGCCCGGCATCGGCAATAGGAGGTGCAACGATTCCTACATTAGAATTGAAGGAAGACAAACAAGCATTCAAATTAACCGTAAGCCAAATTGTCTTTAAGCCGCTATCCGGATAGCTGATAATATAAGGCCCCCATCCAGAACCACTTACTATTGTTGCATTCCCAAAGTTCCACAACGGGATAGCAATTGAGGTGTCTTCGGCACCTGTGTAGGTTATTAGTATTGTATCCCCAATACCCGTAAAGGCTGTTGAGGTAGTAAACGTTGCATTCGGAAGAGGCTTAACCGAAACGGTTACAGATTGAGGTACACCGGTACAAGTACCATTTGAAGCAGTAGCCGTATAAACTGTATTTGCCGTTGGGCTTACGGTAATACTTGCCGAGGTTATGCCTCCCGGCTGCCATATATATGATGTTCCACCTGAGGCAGTTAAGACCGTAGAATCTCCAGTACAAATTGACAAATTGCCAACAATGTTCGTAATAGCTTTGGGAATAACTGATACAGATTTAGTGGCGGGTAGCCCTACGCAACCTGCTGAATCTGTAACTGTAACAGAAAAACTGCTTGTTGCTGAAGGTGCAACTCGGATTGTTCGGGTACTGTCTCCGGTGCTCCATAAGTAGCGTAGCCCAGCATTTGCCGTTATCATTGCTGTATCACCAAAGCAAACAACAGAATCTCCGGTTATCGTGCTTTGTTTACGATTGTTCACGGTAACAACCACTGTATCATTAAAGGTACAATTTCCATCAAATACAACTAAGATATAAGATCGTGTAATTGGGCTCGTGCCGGGATTAGCCAAAGAAACAGTTGGGTTAGCAACAGCCGTACTGCTAAGTCCAGTTGCCGGAGACCATGTGTAGGTATATCCGGGTACTGGTGGATGACCTAATTGCCCAGAACCATTTGGACAAATCGTAATATCGTTACCTGCATTTGCATTAGGAGGAGGCGCTACAACTGCAAAACCACTATCCGTTACAGAACATCCTGCATTATCTGTAATAGTAAGATAATAACGATAGCTCCCTGAACCGGGATATGTATGTGAAAATGTCTTTTGATTTCGGGCAGGATTTGAAGATAACCCCGAAGGCCCTGACCAACTGTATGTATAAGTAGCAGCAGGATTTGTGCCTACCGGATTTGCATCAAAAGTAACTACATTACAAGCTGCAGTAGTTGTATCATTCGGGGTAAAGCCTCCAGTAACCAAAAAGCTAAATGAATATTGATTTATGCCATTTAAGGGACAGTAATTATCTCTT
Source organism: Bacteroidia bacterium (assembly GCA_026932145.1). NCBI lineage: Bacteria > Pseudomonadati > Bacteroidota > Bacteroidia > Bacteroidia bacterium. The sequence goes on along the minus strand of JAIXKT010000050.1, from coordinate 26,774 downwards.
GCTTCTACCGTAAGAGTCCACAAACTGGGGCGAGCATCTGCCAAATTGGGTGTCCAGCAAAATGTTGCCGTCGGACTAGCGGTATAACCCGTGTCAGCGGTAAAAACGCCACCCGGAATAGATGATGTAGCGGTTAATTTTATTAAACTATTATTAGAATCAACCGAAGGAATATTGATACAATATGGAACTCCGGCACAAATGGTATCTATAAATTGGCCGTTTCCATTAATACCCGTTAAATTTGGAATGCGGTTTGATCCACAAGATATGAATGTAACCTGAATATCACGCATAACAGAACCAATTAAAGTACCATTTCGATATTCATCTACATACACACAGATAATGGCGGTATGCTGGACCGTAGAAAACATCGTAATATCGCCCGTTCTGGAGTTTATAGTTGTAGTTCCATTAATAGGGTGTGTAATCGGATTGTAGCCGCCTCCGTATTGAATAGGCTGAGTTTGAGTATCAAAACAAGTACCTAAACGATAAACTAAAGAATCTCCATCAATATCTACTGCTCCTTGGTTAAATGTAAATAACTGATTAACACAAATATAAGGGATTGGGGGGGTTGAAAATTGGGGGGATGAGTTGTTTGCTGGATCTCCCGGAGGGTTATTGCAATAATTTGGATTAATAATAGTAACCGGGGAATATAGACCTGCACCTCCCGGGCTTACGATTGTGTTTATGGATGAGTTTCGGCAGCAAGTTCCTGTAACTACTCGGTATTTAGCGCAATTTGCATTTGTAAAGTCATAATCTCGGCGATACCACCATTCTTCTACTCCTTTTACACTGCCGCCATTACATTCTGTTACTGTGCCGGCACATACTGGGGTTACTTCTCTGGGGTTTACCACTTTTACCCAATTCGGGTTCATCGGTGTAGGCATAACGCACCCACCCCCGATACCTTGCAACACAAGATCGCTTACTACGTCCGGAGGGTCAGAAAAACCGATACCGCCACAATCTCGATATACTTTTACAAAAATCCGGATACGTCCGTTGCCTAAGCAACGATAGGTAATATCCAGTCCCATCAAGTGTGAGGCCACCGCTGTCATCGTATTGAACGATAGCATCACTAAAAAGCCTAAAATAAGCCAAACTCTACTTGAAGCACTCATAAAAAAACAACCAACTTAGTACAAAAATAGTGTACGATATGGTAAAGTACAATATTCTGCAAATTTGCCAACTAATTTAATAGCTTTACCAATAAAAAGATGAAAATACTAAATATTCGCCTGAAAAGTTAATTCCTAACTGTGTACTGAAAAATTACGGAGTGTACTGATTTTAATTTTATTGAACCTTAATGTAGGCGGCTTTGTGCTTGAGCTATTTTCTGAATAGCTTCTGAGAGCATTTCTACAGAGCAAGCGTAGGATAAGCGTATGTGGCTGTTGGTTCCAAATGCTGTTCCGGAAACTACAGCCACGCCGGCCTCCTCTAAAAGAAATTCAGTAAAATCATCCGGATTGGCAATTACTTTTCCGTTTGGAGTTTGTTTTCCAAAAATGGCAGAAATTTCAGGGTAAAAATAAAATGCGCCTTCCGGCTTATTGATAACCCAGTTTGGCAAATTGTTCTTAATCTGCTGTATTCCTGCATCGCGGCGTTTTTTAAATTCGGATACCATTCGGTAAGTTGGCGTTAAATCTGCCGTAATGGCTTCTAAGGCTGCGTATTGAGCGATGATATTGGCTCCGGAGGTTATCTGGCCTTGGTATTTTTCGCATAACTTAGCTATCCAAACAGGAGCAGCCATAAAGCCTATCCGCCACCCAGTCATCGCAAATGCCTTTGAAACACCGCTTATCGTAATGGTTTTTTCCTTCATTCCCTTGATTCCAGCTATGCTGGCAGCCGTTGTGTCATAGGAAATTAAGGAATAAATTTCATCAGAAATCACAAAACAATTCGGATAACGAAGTAGCACTTCGGCTAATCCTTGTAGCTCATTTTGGGAATAGACACAGCCGGTAGGGTTTGAGGGGGAGCTGGTCATAAGTAAGCGGGTCTGGGGAGTGATAGCAGCACTTAGCTGCTCAGGGGTAAGTTTATAGTCATTTTCTACACTGGTTTCTACCATAATTATTTTTCCGCCGGCCATCTTGACCATATCTATGTAAGAAACCCAACAAGGTGTAGGAATAATAACTTCATCGCCTGGGTTTACTAAGGACATGACGGCATTTACCAAAGATTGTTTAGCTCCTGTGGATATAACAACTTCTTGGTCAATGTAATTTGCTCCGGTTAGGTTTGATAACCAGTTAGCTACCGATGTTCTGAGTTCCGGTATTCCGGGAACCGGTGGGTACTTAGTATAGCCTTTTTCTAAGGCAATAACAGCAGCCTGCTTAATATGCTGGGGGGTGTCGAAATCCGGCTCACCTAAGGTTAGGGAAAAAATGGATTTTCCGGCAGCCTTTAGCTCTCTGACTCGGCGCGCCATAGCTAAGGTCTGAGATTCCTCAAAAGCAAACATCCTATCCGCACCACGAAAAGTTACTGTATTCATAGTAAAACAAACTCCACAAAGTTACATATTTTTTGAGCTATGTATCTATTCAGATACTCGACACACAACAGGCTCTTTGTCAGGAATTTTCCTGATATTTTTCTAATTGAGATTTTAATTCATTGATTTCTCGTTCAAACTTACGTATCTCTTCGTCTCTGGTTCTTTTAAATTCTTCTTGTGTGGCAAGCATTTCTTCTGCATTTTGGCGTAGCTCTTCTGTTTGGGCTTGCAGTTGCTCGCTAATATGCTGATATTCTTCTAATAAACGCTTGGTTCTGGAAGTATTTACGATGTTTATCAAGATGGAGCTGATACTTTGGTTACATGCTTTCAGGAATTGGATGGTTTGCTCTGTAGGTTGTTCCATAAAAGAAAGTTCTATTGCCCCTTGCGGGATTCCGTTTTGCTCTAAAGGAACGATAATGATTGCGTATGGAGTTATCGAAACAAGACCCGTAGAAAGTGAGGTATAGTTAGATTTTATATTTGAAAACTCCATAAATTTCAATGATTTAGCTGCCTGACCTATCAAGCCTTCGCCTAATTTGACGGTTTTTGAAAGTTTGTCTCTTTCGCAGGCATAGCCTCCAACTAACTCTAATGTGGTAGATTCATAGGCAGAAATGATGTATAAAATTGCTTGGGCGCAACCTGTTTGCTTTGCCATCTCGGCCATGAGCAGGTCCCCAAACTCTGTTAAATCTTTATTGAAATTTGAACGCAAAAACTCATCTAACTTAACTACATTTATGCGGGTAGAATTTTGCTCTTCAATATACCGCTGCCGAATAGATAATTCTTCGTTTAAAACACGCATCTCTTCTTCAGCTTGCTGTAACTGAAAGTTTTTATCTTCTAAGTTCTTTTTTGTATCTTCTAACCCACTGATTGTTTGGTCTATTGATATTTCAGATTTAGCTAAATTATCTCTCATCATGATTAGCTCGGTGCCTAATATATCATCATTTGAGTACGATGCCGAGTAATTTTTTACGGATATTTGCTTGATAAAATCAATAATTTTATTCAAATTCTCTTGCTTCGTTAAGGCATCTGCTTGGTAAAATAAATCATTTGCTTCAAATGCTTGGATTCTTTTAAAGAGGATAAATACAAACAAGCATATAACGAACAAAATAATAATTTGAAAAATGATGACTCTGCCTGAGAAAGTCAGCTCTTGCTGTGCAAGAGTATTTAAGTCTCCTGATATTTCTTGAATACTCTCGGTGCAGCTTGTTAAAGATTGGTTTAGCTGTGCTTTTTCTTCCAGAAACAGAGTTGATTTATCGGTATTAGAGTCGGCTGGTTCGGAGGCAATTCGCCAAAGATTTTTGACATTTGTCTCATAAGCAGTTAATTGTTCTTTGGTTTTTTTCAGTTTAGTATCAATTTCGGGAGGAAGTATTTCTTCGATAGTAGATATGTTTTGAAAACGCCCTCCGTACTGAAGTGCTTTTAAGAGGGTATTTATTTCGTCAAATATGGGATAAACTTGGTTGGATAAGCTATTCGATTTTTCATTTAGTCTCCATTTTTCAACCTGTAATCCTATTGCAGCAACTCGATATTTTAATTCTTGGGAGACTAATATTCTTTGCTGTTTATCATGCGAGCTATTGAATTTTGCTCTAAAAAAGAAGCTGCCAATTATTGTTGGCACCAGCAATAGTGCCATTAGTATGAATAGGGTTTTATCAGAAAGTTTTTGAAACATATCAAAAATAGATTAGAAGCTATTTAAGTAATTCGGCCAATTTGTTTTCGAGTGCTTGCCCACGCAAGCCTTTGGCGATAAGTTTTCCTTCTTTATCGAGCAAGAACGTTGCAGGAATAGAAGATACACCGTAAAGTTGTGCTGCTGAAGACCGCCAGCCACCCAAGTCACTGACGTGCTTCCAAGTAAGGCCGTCTTGCTCTATGGCACTCTTCCACTTAGCTTTATCTGTATCTAAGCTAACTCCCAGTATCTCAAATCCTTTACTTTTGTATTGATTATACAATTTCACGACATTGGGATTCTCTTTACGGCAAGGACCGCACCAACTTGCCCAAAAGTCTAATAAAACAACCTTTCCTTTTAGCTGTGATAGTTTAATCGTTTGGCCTTCGGTGTCTTTTAAGTCAATTTCCGGTACTATGCCTCCAATTCTAATTTTTAGAAGAGGTGTTATTATCTGCTTTAGCTCTGCAACTTTATATCCGTTAGGAAATTCCTGTACATACTTCTCTCCTACTAATGCAAACAACTCTTGGTTTCCCCGCTCAGATGCTATCAGTAAGGAAAAGTAAAACTGTGCGCGGGATTTTGTTCCGGCAGGAATGTTTTTTACATATCCCATAAATAACTCCAATATCTCTTCGGCAGGAATACCACGTTGCATTAAAAAGGAAGCGAAATAGGTAATCTTTTCCCCAAAAACAGGAATATAGCCCAAGGCTGAATCCGGATAATTTATGTGTGCTATAAATTGTTTTTGAATATAATCTAATTCATCTTTATAGATACTATGCTCTGGCTTGCTATGAAACGGTGGAAAGTAATAGATGCTGGCAAGTGTGCCGATAAATTTTTTTCCTTGAGCTTTACCTCCAAAAAACCGGCCTCCGCCTTTTTTATGGAGTCAATACTTTTGGTAATCACTTCAATTTCCGGATTTAGGGTAGTTTGGTTAGCACTCAATTCCGTAAGTTTTTGATTCAGTGGAGAATATTGGGATTGAAAGGCACTAAGCTGTTTCACAAATGCCTCATATTCTTGATTTAAAGGTGCATTTTGGGTTACAGTACTTTTCATATCTACAGCATCACCGGTTAAAGTTATTTCTTTATCTCCCAGCACCAATATCCGCGTATTTTGCTCAGAAAACCCTACTGAATAGATTCCGGTGCAAGGTATCCGCGCATCCAACTGGATTGTATTTGTGGCTGAATTTACCGGTAAATAGGAAATTGTATTGGCCACCCCTGCAAATAAATCATAAATCCGAAGTGTGTCGTTAGGGATATTTTTTAGCTGGCAATGAATTTTAACAGCAATACCCTTTCCCGCAGGTATTAGATTTACCGTTCCATTTCCAGAAGTTTTGGTGCAACTGATTAAAGTTAAGGACAAAACCAATCCAAAGACCCAACGCTTTTTATTCATGAATTATTTCTTTGTTGCAAAGTTACAATCTGGCAGCAAACTAAATAACAGTTTTTTAACCTTTCGGATTTTTAGGGTTAAATTTGGAAATTTATCCAATTTACCGGTTGCCGTTTGGATGATGAGATAATTTGAGTAAGTACGTTTTATTTCGTCTATAAATTGTAAAATTCAGTTTTTGGGGTCAGTCTTTTTTCCTGTCCCTTGAATATAGCGAAAATAACTATGTTTGCTTAGTTATGCGGATAAAAGAGTGGATTGCACGCCTTTGGGCAGCACAGCGGGTGCGGAGTTTGACCAATATGGGAAAACACGCCCTTGAAATTCAACAGCAACTTTGGAAAGATTTGATAGCTATAGGAAAAAATACACATTTTGGCCAAGAGCATGATTTTAAGAATATTACAAGTATTTCAGATTTCCAAAAACGAGTTCCGGTTTGCAGTTATGAAGATCTTTTACCTTGGATAAACCGCGTCAAAGCCGGCGAGCTAAATGTCTTATGGAAAGGAAAAGCACGTTATTTTGCTAAAACGTCAGGGACTACCGCAGGGGCAAAGTTTTTACCCATCTCCACAGAATCCATTCCCAATCACATTCGAGGGGCACGTGATTTATTGTTGAGCGCAATTTATCATACTGGTTCAGCAGATTTTCTGGGCGGAAAAATGCTGTTTTTATCCGGCTCTCCAGCACTTGAAAAACTTCCCTCCCAAATACCGGTAGGCCGGCTTTCCGGAATTGTGAACCATTGGATACCGGCATACTTAAAAACAAATCAAATCCCAGATTATGCTACTAACTGCATAGAAGGCTGGGAAGAGAAAATACAAACTATCCTAAAACAGGCACTTACGGTTGATTTACGGTTTATTTCCGGTATTCCGCCTTGGGTTTTACAGTTTTTAGACTTAGCGAAGCAAAAAACCGGAAAAACTCCGCTACAACTCTGGCCTAACCTTTCTCTGTATGTGCAAGGCGGAGTGGATTTTCGCCCATACCAACCTATGTTTGATGAATATTTCAATCAAAAGGTAACTATTTTGGAAACTTTTCCTGCTTCTGAAGGCTTTTTTGCTATTCAAGACCAACCTGATAAGCCGGATTTGCTGCTCTTGGCAGATAATGGAATAGCTTACGAATTTATCCCGTTAGCTGAGTATGGAAAGCCGGATGCCCCGCGCCTCTGGTTGGGCGAGGTGAATACACATACACAATATGCAATGATTATCAGTACCAATGCCGGTCTGTGGGCATACGATATTGGAGATACGGTGCGCTTTACGTCCTTAAACCCACCACGAATCCGTGTATCCGGACGGGTAAAACAATTCCTAAGTGCTTTCGGGGAACATATAATCGAAGAGGAAGTTAATACTGCTCTTACACAGGCACTTAATAAAACCCAAAGCAAAATGATAGACTGCACTGTTGCTCCGTTAGTCTTAGAAACCGGCTCTCGCCATGATTGGTTTATAGAATTTGAAAATCCTCCCTTAGATCCAATTTATTTCTTAACAACCCTCGATATTTTGCTTCGAGAGCAAAACCCGTATTATGACGACCTGAGAAAAGGGAATATTTTGCTTTCTCCCAGACTTTTTACGCTAAAATCAGGTGCTTGCAACGAATATATGCGCAGTAAAGGGAGGCTTGGCGGGCAAAATAAATTCAATCGGCTCACAAACTCCCTCGCCATCGCCAGCCAATTAGAAGCCTTCAAAATCAGCTGTTATGATCCAGAAAATATTTGATTTTCAGAAGATTGCTAAATATTTAGAACGTAAGCACGTGGGTAACTGGTATTATTCGGGGAGCAGTGCTTTGTTTAGTGAGATTATCTACGATACCCGTTTGATTACCAGACCACAACAGTCTGTTTTTTGGGCTTTACAAACACTTTTTCGGGACGGGCAGATGTTTGTAGATCAAGCATACCGAGCAGGAGTACGCAATTTTTGCTGCACACAACCGCTAAATTACCCAGATGCCAATTATTTTTTGACCCCCGACCCCTTGCAGACCCTACAAATGTGGGCAGAATACCACCGAAAACAATTTGATATTCCCATTTTGGCTATCACAGGAAGTAATGGAAAAACAATTGTAAAAGAGTGGATAACAGATTTATTGGCTAATTTTCTGAACATTACCAAAAGTCCCCGAAGCTATAACTCTCAGTTAGGAGTACCGCTTTCTTTGTTATTGTTAGATTCCACCTCTGAGATGGGGGTTTTTGAGGCCGGAATTTCTACTACCAAAGAAATGAATCACTTAGCTGCAATGATTCAACCAACAATAGGTATTCTTACTCATTTTGGGGACGCTCATCAGGAAGGATTTCAGCATGAAACCCAAAAGTTACAAGAAAAACTACTGCTTTTTCAGCAAACAAAATTGGTTATCGCATGGAAACAACCTATTTTAATAGAAAACCAAAACTATTTAGAACTTCAAAAATGGGTTTTTATCAGCGATAGCTATCCGGCAGATTGGCAAGTAAAAACACAAATAACTGATAACAAAACCAATATATCGCTGTTATTTAACCAAGAAACATTTTGTTTTTCCATTCCTTTCAATGATTCTGCTGCTATTCAAAATGCAGTTTTAGCCTTTGTTGCGGCTTATTATGTGATACAAGAGCCCGTTATTCAGCCCAAAATATCTATAAATAGCTGGTTATCATTTGCATACCATAAATTGGAAAAACTCACTTCGGTTTCCATGCGTTTAGAGCAGGTTTCTGATAATCCAGAGATTGTAATTCTTAATGATAGTTACAATGCCGATATTGCCTCTCTTTGGAATGCTATCTCTCGGCTACAATATTTTCCCAAGAATGCAAAAAAGATGTTAATATTAACTGATTTTGAGCATCTTGGGGCAGATTCTATCCAAAAACACATAGAATTATTGCAGCAAATACGGCCAATTATTCCTCCCGAAAATTGCCGCTTTATCGGCCCGGTATTTTGCCGAGTTGCCAAAGACTTTCCGGAATTATTGACCTATGAAAGCGTTGAGCAGTTTTCAAAGGTATTAAATTATGAAGACTTTGTAAATAGTGTCTTACTCATAAAAGGAGCGCGGAAATTTGAGTTAGAGCAAATCATTCCTTTTTTGACCCAACGGCCGGCTACGTCTTCATTTCATATTCAGTTACCTTATTTAAGGCAGAATTACCGGATATTTCGCCGCTATGTGTCTCCAAGTGCTCAAATTATGGTGATGCTAAAAGCCGGTGCTTATGGGGCAGGAAGCACCGAGATAGCACAAGCACTTATTTCTGAGGGACTTCAGGCAATTGGCGTAGCTTATCTCAATGAAGCTATCCAGCTTAGATTACAGGGCATCAAAATCCCCATAATGGTTCTTCATTCTGACCCAAATGCGCTGGAATTACTTTGGAAATATGACTTAGAGCCAGCTGTTTGGTCTTTTTCATTATTAAATAAGTTAGTTAAAATCTCCCAAAATCAGCCCAAAGAATTGTCTATTCACATAGAATTTGATACCGGTATGGGGAGGTTAGGGTTTTCGGAATCAGATGTTACGGAAGTCTTGAGTCAGTTACGAATTAGTCCTAAGATTATTCCGGTAGGAATATTTTCTCATTTAGCCGTGGCAGATATTCCTGAAGAAAAACAATTTACGGTTTCCCAAATAGATAGGTTTCAAGCGATTACAGCTTGTTTTTTGCCATATTTTCCGAATATTTTGCGGCATATTGCCAATACTGCTGGGATACTGGCTTTTCCAGAGTCTCATTTTGAGATGGTTCGGTTGGGGTTGGGTTTGTATGGAGTTTCTCCTTTTGCTGATACATCTTTGCTACAGGAGATTGGCAGTCTAAAATCCCGAATTGGCCAGATTCACAAATATCCCAAAGGCACAAGTGTGGGTTACGGCAGAAGTGAGATTTTGGCAAGAGACAGCGTAATCGCCACAGTACCAATCGGATATGCAGATGGCATTCCTCGGTGTTTAGGTAATGGCATTGGTAAAGTGATTGTGCGAGAAACTTTTGCCCCAATTGTGGGTAGAATCTGTATGGATATGTTGATGATTGACGTAACCGATATTTTGGGAATAACAGAAAACGACGAAGTAGTGATATTTGGAAAGCAAGGATCAATATCTCAATCTGTAACAGAAGTAGCTCAGGCAGCAAATACTATTCCCTACGAAATCTTGGCCGGAATTCCGGCCAGAGTGCAACGAATCTATTTATCAGAATGATTTTTTTAAAAAGATTTTTAAGTCATAATCTCGTTTTTTTGTGCAAAACAGTATAGCGGTTTGCAGATTCCCCTAAATTTACGGATATTTGTAAGAAAGCATCATCAATATGAGCAAGATTTCGTTACAGCAACGGCTTTCCCAAAAGCTATCTCCCCAGCAAATTCAGTATATCAAGTTGTTACAAATCCCGACTTCAGAATTATCATCCCGTATTTCGGAAGAGTTGCAGAATAATGAAATGTTTGAATTACCCTCAGACTCCACCCCAGCAGATGACTCCTCCGAAACAAACAATGCTGAAGATTATCCGACTACCCAAGAAAAATCTTCCATAGAGACCAAAAATTCCAACGAAGTAAGCTATGATGAATTAAACCGAGATGATAAAGAATACGACTACAAAACCAAACAGGAATATGACCCCGATGCAGAGCAGTATGAAGCACCAATAGTTGGATATAGTACGCTGTATGACAAACTGTTAGAGCAAGTAGAAATGACCAGCTTTACCGAGACTGAGTATGAAATCGCACTGCAAATTATAGGCAGCATTGATGAAGACGGCTACCTGCGTACAGAAATCACCAAAATAACGGATGATATAGCTTTTTTAAAGGGAATTACTGTTGAAGATAGCGAAGTAGAGCAAGTGCTTCACCAAATCCAGACATTTGACCCGCCGGGCGTTGGAGCCACTACGCTCCAAGAATGTCTCTTACTACAATTAGAACGTATGCCGGAAACCCTTGAAATACACCATGCTAAAAAAGTTATTAGAAACTGCTGGGATGAGTTTTCCAAAAAACATTTCGATAAAATCCAACACAAATTAAACCTTACCAAAGAAGAATACCAAAAAGCTGATACCCGTATCAAAAAACTAAACCCAAAACCGGGCGAATCCCAAGCAAGTGAAAAACATTATCAAATTATACCTGACTTTATCTTGAAAATAAATGATGAAGAAACAGGAAAAAACAAAATCCAGATAGACCTTAACAAAAAAACAACTCCCAACTTAAAATTAAGCAAGCAGTATCAACAGATTCTGAAAGAAAGCCAAGAAAAAGCAAAGAAAGGAGATAAAGCAGCCAAAGAAACGGTGCATTATCTGCAAGAAAAACTTGAATCTGCACGTACTTTTATTGAAGCTATCAAGCAGAGAGGAAGCACACTCACCGAAACTATGAAACAAATTGTGGCTAAGCAAGAAGAATATTTTTTATCCAAAGGAGATATTTCAAAACTTAAACCAATGATTCTCAAAGATATAGCAGAGAATTTAGGAATGGATATTTCTACCGTCAGTAGGGTTGCCAACAGTAAGTATGTTCAAACTGATTGGGGAATTTTACAACTAAAATTCTTTTTTAGTGAAGGAATAAGCACCGAAAGCGGCGAAGAAGTATCCAACCGTGAAATTAAAAACTTAATACAAGAACTAATTAGCTCCGAAGACAAAATAAAGCCCTTTTCAGATGAACGCATTTGTGAATATCTAAACGAAAAAGGCTATAATATTGCCCGAAGAACCGTTGCCAAATACCGTGAACAACTCAACATTCCAGTTGCCCGCCTCCGAAAAGAAACCGCTTAATAGCCTAACTTTCATAACCACATTCCTAATTTTTACAATTTAACTACAAAAAATTGATACGGAGCTAAAAAACTTGTACTTTTACTGCAATTCATAGCAGGATGAAGTATTTCCTTACTTGCTGTATCAGCGTATTACAGTTTTACTGGGGTTACACACAAATACTCATGGTTAATAAACATGACACCATGAGCATAAAACCTGGAGGGTTAGTTTCTGTAAAAGGCGGCGTGTGGAATAAGCCCAACGGCGCTTTCTACAACGCAGGAGAATTTTATATTCAAGATACCGTTCGCAGTGATGGCGGAAATACCTTTTTTCATCAATCGTGGAAGGGTACAACTTACCTAAATGGAGGAAGCCAAGAAATAACCGGAAATTCTGTACCAAAGTTTTACAAATTAAAGCTCATTGGTACTCCAAATTCTATCAAAACGTTGCACCTCAATGCCCAAGTAGAAGATACTCTCACGCTAAATGACCATGAATTTGCTACCCAGCAGTTTACGCTATACTCACTTACCACAAAGCTAAACGCAATCACCCGGACCACCGGCTTTGTAAGCAGTTTAGATACAGGAGCATTGGATAGACGAACAGCCCTAAACGGTAATTATCTGTTTCCGGTTGGTTCAAGTTTAGGAACTTCGCGTTACCGTCCGGTAATTATCACCCCCAACACCAATGGCTTCAACAATTTTGCCGTAAGGATGGCTAATATAGACGCAACACTTGAAACCTTTGACCGAAATATCAAAGATTCCACAATCTGTCAGGTAAATCCACAATATTATCATCGGATATATCATCCTTCAGGAAATGATTCGGCAGATGTTCGTGTGTTTTATGATGCTACCGCCGATGGAGATTTTGAAGGGCTTGCCCATTGGCAACACCAACCTCGTTGGGAAAATATTGCTCCGGTAGTTCAGCTTCCGCCACAAAACGGCTTAACCAGCTATGTTAAAACTAATTGGGCAGACTTTTCCTACAGTCCCTTTGCTTTCATCAACTTAACACCGTTAGCGACCTTAGCTATCCAGCCGGATTCTGTCTGTTTTAAGCAGGCAGTAACCTTAACGGTGCACCCCGGCGGCTTAGGCCAGTATATCCTCATTGACAATGCCAGCGATACGCTGTATGCCGGAGCAGACACAACTTGGACAATAGACACCTTAGCACCAGGTAGGCACGTCTTAACGGTTACTATCGTAAAAACCAATGGCTGTACTTTTACCACAGATTCAGTGGTAGCTATCATTCATCCACTACCTATTGTAGATGCCGGACGAGATACTTTTATTTGTTACGGAGAACAGGTAGTTTTAGGAGGAAACCCAACAGTAAGCGGCGGCAGCGGCAGTTTTATACTTCATTGGAGCCCGGCAAACGCCCTTTCTGATTCTACTATTCCAAACCCGATTGCTAACCCAACCCAAACTACGTTATACACCGTTACCGCTACTGACTTTTATGGCTGTACAAAAACAGATAGCATTTTAGTTATTGTAAATCCAGAAATGTTTGCAGATGCCGGTAGAGATACTACCGTTTGCAGAAAAACTCCGGTTATCTTAGGTGGAAACCCTAGCGGTAGAGGCGGATCAGGAACGTTAGCTTATAGCTGGCAGCCAACTCACGGACTTTCTGACCCATTCAGCCCGAATCCCATTGCTATACCGGATTCTACAACGCAGTATATCATTACAATAACTGATACTACCGGATGCCAAAAGACCGATAGTATAATCGTAACTATATTCCAACTACCCGTAATTGATGCAGGAAACGACACCTTAATTTGCTACGGTAGAGCCGTAATGTTGGGTGGAAACCCTACTGCCCGAGGTGGATCAAGTAACACTTTCCATTATTCATGGACACCAAATACGGCATTATCAGCCCCTAATGACCCTAACCCAATCGCAAACCCCACCCAAACAACAACTTACTACCTAACTGTTACAGACGGTAATTACTGCATCCAAACTGATTCAGTAATAATTTCTATTAATCCACAAATTTCTATTGATGCCGGAAGAGATACCGTTATCTGCTGGAAAGAACCGATTCAACTTGGCGGGCAACCTACTGCATCCGGCGGAAACAATACGTTTACATATCTTTGGGCACCTGCTACCGGCCTTAATGACCCAACATCTTCCAACCCAATTGCCACCCCCGACTCCACTACTCGCTATCTACTCACTATTACAGACGGAATTGGCTGCCCAAAAGTAGATACCGTAGTTGTTACCGTAAAATATCTTGTGGCACCAACAATTTCGATTCAAGGCCCTACCGAGTTTTGTTTTGGAGACTCTGTAATATTAACAAGCTCTTTTGCAGACCATTATATTTGGAATACTGGAGATACTACCCAAAGTATTGTTGTAAGTTCTCCCGGAGTTTATACCGTAACAACCAGCCAATATTGCGGAGATACTGTTTCTGCCCCAACCTTAATTACTGTTTGGAGCAACCCTGAAGCTAACTTCGGCTGGGATAGAGACACCGTTTTTGCACAAGTAGCCGTACAATTCAGAGACAGCAGTTATGCTGATATTACCCGCTGGTTCTGGGACTTTGGAGACGGAAAAGGTCAAAGTTTAGAGCAAAACCCACTTTATACCTATACTGAAGCAGATACATATTCCGTAAGATTGATTGTTCAAAATGAACACGGCTGCGCCGATACCATCATAAAAAGAGTACCAGTCTTAGAGCTTCCTAATTTATGGGTTCCTTCTGCTTTTACGCCTAACGGAGATGGCATCAATGACGACTTTATGGTCGTAGGAACTGGTATTATTGAGTATGAATTAATGGTATTTGACCGTTGGGGAATTCTACTGTACACCAGCACTGATTTATCAAACCGTTGGGATGGCCGCAAAGGGGGAACCGACTGTTCAGAAGGCGTTTATGTTTATCGGATTAAAGCTAAAAATATCCGGGAAAAAGTCTTTAACTTAGTGGGTACGATAACGCTCATTCGCTAAGTAGTGCTTCTTGGAACCAATTTAGAGCTTGGAATGCACTTGGCATTACAGGAAGCCGAGAGAGCCTATTCCATTGGCGAAGTTCCAATTGGGGCTGTTGTTCTTTGTCAGGAAAAAATCATCGGACGCGGGCATAATCTGGTAGAGAAACTATGTGATGCAACCGCCCATGCCGAAATGCAGGCAATAACAGCTGCATCCAATACTCTGAATAGCAAGTATTTGAATGATTGTATTTTGTTTGTTACTATAGAACCTTGCCCGATGTGCGCAGCAGCATTACGGTGGGCGCAGTTAGGAACGTTAGTGTATGGAGCCGCAGAACCCAAAATCGGATTCTCTAAATTTAAACCTGATTTGCTTCATCCGCGTACCCAAATATTTTCCGGTATATTATCAACAGAATCCGCAAACTTAATGCAAGACTTTTTTAAACAAAAAAGAAGATAAAAATAGCTTGTTTTTTATAGCTAATATACTGATAATCAAATTTTTAAAAGTAATTCTTTTTAGTTATTAACTGTCTATTTTGCTAAAAAGTCGTTCAAGAGTTGTGTGATTTTTTGGGTTTCTTTGAGGCAGCCTAAATGCCCCCAATCTGAATCAATATGGGCTACGCTTACTTGCCCCGGACGAATTTTATGAATAATTTCAGCCGCTTCGTCTGCCCAAAAAGGAGGAAATTCTGTATCTGTTTCTATGTTGATGATCAGCAGCGGGCAAGTAATTCTTTGCACCCCCGCTTCATAATTATTTGCGTGCTTAGCTAAGTCAAAAGAGTTAACAGCCTCTAAGATACGTAGATACGAATTTGGGTCTCGGTCTTTAAGTTGTTCTTCTATGCCGGCAGTTAAAAAAGATTGTATAGCAGCAATCCGTTGAGAATGCGCTGTGGCATCGTTCGGGAAGTTATTCCAAATCAGTTTTTTTAAAATCCGGTGTTGAATAAAGTAGATTTTCAGAAACTGCGCCACTATTTTCATCGCGGGGAGTGTTTTTTGCGGGTCATAAAATCCGTTATTGAAAGCGGGATCGGCTGTAATGGTGTTCATAACAGCAAGATGAACGGCTATTCCTTCGGGGGGCATTTTGGGTGCTGCTGCTATAGCTACAGCTTTTTTTACAAACTTAGGATATAAGGCTGCCATCTCTAAGGTTTGTAACCCGCCCGTTGAAGGGCCAATCATAAGTTCTAACTCATTGACACCAAGCTCTTCCAAAAATAATTTATGAAACCGAACAGTGTCTGTTAGGGTTATGGTGGGAAAACTTCCTTGATAAGGTTTGCCCGTTTGGGGGTTGATTGAAGTAGGGCCACAGGTGCCAAACATACTCCCCAGAAAATTCGCAGAGATTACCCAAAAATGGTTCGTATTAATCACTTTATTGGGGCCAATTAAGCTATCCCAATGTCTGGGCATGAGGTCTTCGGGAGCAGGATTTCCGGCAATGCGGTGGTCTTGTAATCCACCATGCGTAACCAAAATAGCTGGTTTTCCGGGTGTGCCGTAAGCCTCATAAGCTACCTCCGGCGTTACCAGCCTAAATCCAGATTCCGTTATAAAGTCATTTTTTAAACAAATTTTCCGCCTCTCAATAATCATAACAGTCTATAAAAGTACCACAAATAAGCTATGAAAGTTTTTTTCTAAAACAGCTATTTTTTTAGCTCATTCATAAAAAAATGAAGCCCTTGATTATCAATTAATTATTTTTAGTTAATTTAATTTGGTAGTTAGTTTTGTGTCTTAAAATTTCGCTGAAAGCCAAAATTTGTGGTTATTTTTGCCATACTTTGGCTTCATGTTAGTTAAAACATATAGTAGTGCTGTGTACGGGGTGAATGCCTGCACAATTACCATTGAGGTAAATTTAGGGGGTATGTTTGGCTACTCGATTGTTGGCCTGCCGGATAACGCCGTTAAGGAAAGCCGCGACAGGGTAGAAACAGCCATAAAAAACAACAAATTTGATTTTCCTCGTCAAAAAATCATCCTAAATTTAGCTCCGGCAGATATTCGTAAAGAAGGTTCTGCTTTTGACTTACCCATAGCTATTGGAATCTTGGCAGCCTCCGGCCAAGTAGAATGCCCGGAATTAGATAGATATATTTTATTAGGTGAACTTTCTTTGGACGGTTCTTTGCAACCTGTACGAGGTGCGCTACCCATTGCCATTCAAGCAAGAAAAGAAGGGTTTAAAGGAATATTACTCCCAACCAGTAATGCTGATGAAGCTGCTATCGTAAATAACCTGATGGTAATCCCAATTCAAAATTTATCGGAAGCTGTTGATTTCTTAAACCAAAAATTACAGATTGCACCTAAGGTAATATCCACCCGTGATGTTTATGCAGAAGATTCCAATAGATATTCCCATGATTTTATGGATGTTCGGGGACAAACGAATGTCAAACGCGCTTTGGAAGTTGCTGCCGCCGGCGGGCACAATATTTTGATGATAGGCCCGCCGGGGTCAGGAAAAACATTACTTGCCCGCAGGCTTCCGACCATACTGCCTCCCATGACTTTACACGAAGCCTTAGAGGCTACTAAAATTCATTCTGTTGCCGGAAAATTGAACAAAACAATTGGCTTATTACATGAACGGCCTTTTCGGGCACCGCACCATACAATCAGCGATGTAGCCTTAGTAGGGGGCGGAAATCATCCGCAGCCCGGAGAAATTTCCTTAGCCCATAACGGCGTACTATTCTTAGACGAACTGCCTGAATTTAAACGCTCTGTGTTAGAAGTGCTTCGGCAACCCTTAGAAGAACGTATGGTTACAATATCCAGAGCTAAATTTTCCATTGAATATCCGGCAAATTTTATGTTTGTGGCCAGCATGAACCCTTGCCCTTGCGGCTATTACAACCATCCTGAAAAAGAATGTGTTTGCGGCCCTGCTGTTATTCAACGATATATGGGGAAAATATCCGGCCCGTTATTAGACAGAATAGACATTCACATAGAAGTAACCCCCGTTCCTTTTGAAGACCTTACGACAGCTTCTTCCGGTGAAGGAAGTGCCACTATTCGTGAACGGGTGATTCACGCCCGAAACCAACAAACGCAACGCTTTGTTAATACCTCAAATATCTATTCTAATGCCATGATGCCGCCACAAGCCGTTCGGGAAATATGCCAGTTAGATAAACCCAGCGAACTACTTTTAAAAACAGCCATGAAACGGCTTAACCTCTCTGCCAGAGCCTATGACCGCATCCTAAAAGTAGCCAGAACAATTGCAGACCTAAGCGAAAGCGTACCAATCCGTGTAGAACATATTGCCGAAGCTATCCAATACCGCAACTTAGACCGCGAAAATTGGGCAGGATGAAAATCATAACTAATTTATTGCAAATAACTTAAAAAATAATTATAACCTTAAACCCTGATTTAAGATGAACTCTTTGTTAAAAAAAATTAAAGCCCAAAAACAAATAGCGGATGAGTTAGATATAAAGCTATCCGGTAGAAAGCATTTGATGAAATTGGTAAATAACTTTGCCAATCAATATATTCGTGAGCTTCCCGAAGCGAAATCCTATCTAAGCAAAAAGGTAAAAACGCAGTTACTAACGATCAAAGACGAAACAAAAACGATTGACCAGATATTACATATTTTTAAAGAGGAAGTTACCGAAAACGGAATACGGGCTGCATCCGGCGGGCATATTGGCTATATCCCGGGTGGTGGCATATATGCCTCTGCTTTAGCGGATTTTTTAGCTGCCGTTTCCAATGAATATGCCGGCGTTTTTCATGCTTCACCCGGCGCAGCATCCATAGAAAATGAAGTTATCAATTGGTTAAAGAAAACATTTTCATATCCCGAAACAGCAGTTGGTAACTTAGCTTCCGGTGGCTCTATTTCCAATTTAATTGCACTAACGGCAGCAAGAGATAAACATCAAGTTAAAAATGAAAAAATCACCAAGAGCGTTATTTATCTCAGTACACAAGCTCATCATTGCATCCAAAAAGCATTACGAATCATTGGCTTAGAGGATGTTATCATCCGTTACGTGCCCTTAGATAAGCGTTACAGGATAGACGTATCTGCATTAGAAACGCTCATTCAAAATGATATTGAAAAAGAATTATATCCTTTTTTGGTTATTGCTTCTGCCGGTACTACAGACGTAGGTGCAGTTGATCCTTTGGATAAAATTGCCACAATTGCCACGAAATACAACCTTTGGTTTCATGTTGATGCTGCTTATGGCGGCTTTTTTGTTTTAACATCCAGAAAAGATATTCTTAAAGGCATTGAAAAATCAGATTCTCTGGTTGTTGACCCCCACAAAGGATTGTTTCTTCCCTATGGCTTGGGTGCAGTACTTTTAAAAGATGCTAAGGCGGTTCTTCATTCCAATAATTATTCTGCAAATTATATGCAGGACGTAATCTCCGATGATTTGGTAAAAAGTCCTGCTCATGTATCACCCGAACTTACCAAACATTTTAGGGGATTACGCCTTTGGCTGCCGCTACAACTGCATGGAATAAAGCCATTTATCGCCTGCTTAGAAGAAAAGTTATTACTAACGGAATATTTTAGAAAAAATCTAAAAAAAATGGGCTTCAGTATTGGCCCGAAACCCGACTTATCTGTAAGCTATTTTTGGTATCCTTTCAGCCAAAATGAAAATGAATTTAACAAAAGGCTTATGCATCACATACACCAAGAAGGAACTGTATTTTTGAGTTCAACGTCATTAGACGGTAAATTTGTAATCAGGATGGCTATTCTATCGTTCAGAACCCAAAAATCAACCATTGATAAGGGGCTAAAAATGATACAATCTTGCTTTCAAAAAACAGTTAAGGAGTTTAAAAAATCAGCAAAATCTTAAACTATACAGAAAAATAGTAGCCTATTTTCGCTAATGGTATCTTTTCAAAAAAGAAGTAGTTTTATCAGTTTTAGCCTTTGGGGTTATTCACATTGTACAAACTTAGTTAATGCGTTTATTTTGGAAAAAACCTAAGATAAAAACAGAATTATCCTGCTTGTTTGCGTTTAACTTTGCTGCAATTGTTATGACGTATGCCGGAATCTAAAAAAACATCTATTTTTATTGTTGAAGACAATGAAGCTTGGGCAGCTACTTTAATGGCCAAGTTAGGAACTACTGCTTACACACTCAACCATTATATGTCTGGTGAGCTTTGTATAGAAAATATTCAGCTAAAGCCGGATATTATTATCCTTGACTATAACTTACTGGGAGAAATGACGGGCTTAGATACTTTGAAGGAAATCAAGAAAGTGCATCCAAGCAGCTATGTAGTGATGTTTTCTGCCCAAGAAGAAGTTAAAATAGCCTTAGAAATTCTTGAAAATGGTGCCTATGACTATGTAGTTAAGGGAGACAATGCCGTTTTAAGGGTTAAAAATATCATTAAAAACATCTTAGATGGCGAAAGACTCCGTGCCGATTATGTAGAAGTACATATTAAACTAAAACGCTTTCAGGCAGCCTTAATCGGTTTAATTGCTTTGATATTCATTATTTCTGGTATTATTTATTTTAGGACGTGCCCTAACTCTCGTGTTATTAAAGCCGATCCGTTTGGAATATTGGGAACAGGAAGTTGCTCTGAAGAAGAGGAGTTCGGTTCAAAGCCAAATAGTTCACAGCAGACACCGGCCACTAATCCCAGCCAAGACACTACTCATATACAAATGGATTCTACCCAATCAAAATAACACCCTAATACACAGAGTATTAAAAATTTTATCGGCAGACTAATCATCTGCCGATAAAATTTTTAGTTTTACCGGAACTTTCTTGCGAAATACAGCAAAATAAGTGCTCCTACTACGCAGGTAATTACAGTTCCAATGATGCTAGTAGGGCTGAAACCGATAAGACTAAAAGCAAGCCCCCCGATAAACCCTCCGGCAATACCGATGACCACGTTACCAATGAGGCCAAACCCGCGCCCTTTACTAATCTTTCCGGCTAACCAGCCGGAAAGCCCGCCAATAATAATCCAACTTAATAGTGTAAACATTACTGTATCTTTTCTTTTGAACCAACTTTTTCTAACTTTAACCCAACTAAGCCAAATTTAATCCACTTTCTGGGGCGTGCAAATAACGAATCAATAACTTCACCAAGCATTTTATATTTTGTGGTGGTAAAGGGATACCAATGCGGCTCAATAATATCTGATTGTTTATCAATGATTATTGACTTACTGTTACAGAAAGTGGTTAAGCCGTGTGCACCTTTATAGCGGCCGAATCCGCTGTCTTTTACCCCTCCAAAAGGTAAAGCCGGGTTTCCTTCGGTAAGCATGTGGCTGTTAATGGATACGTTACCACATTTTATTTTTCGGGCTACGCGGATAGCTCGGTCTATATCTTTTGACCAAACAGATCCGCCTAAGCCATACGGAGAATCATTGGCCAATCGGAGAGCTTCTTCTTCGGTACGAAACTTCATAACAGGAAGAACCGGCCCAAAGGTTTCTTCGGTCATTATAAGCATTTCATGGGACACATTAACCAAAACAGTTGGTGGAAAATGTTTCGTTCCGGGTTCACGGCGGCCTCCTGTTAATATTCGAGCTCCTTTTTGAACAGCATCTGTTAAATGACGCTCTATTATCTGGCATTGGAACTCTGTGGTCATAGACCCTACATCGCAATCTTCAGGAGATTGGTAATTTCTATCAGGTGAGGAAACACGGAGCTTTTGTACCTTACTTACCAAGGTTTCTACGAATTTATCAAAGATAGATTCGTGCACATATAGTCGCTCTAAGGAAGTACAAGATTGGCCGCAGCCGGTAAAACTACCCCACATCACACCATTTACGGTTCTTTCTATATGAACGTCCTCAAAAACAATACTGGGATCTTTGCCGCCTAATTCTAAATCTACCGGAATGAGCTGTTTGGCAGCTGCTTCCATGATTTTTTTACCACTGGCAACGCTTCCCGTAAAGTGAATTTTATCCGGCTTAGATTCTATTAGTTTTGCACCAACCTCTTTTCCGCCATACACAACTTGAATAGCATCTTTGAGAAAACCGCTTCCTTGTAAAATATCTTCTAAAACACCTTTCATAGGTGTAACTTCGGAGGGTTTAAAAATAACTGCATTTCCTGCTAAAAACGCTAATAATGAAGGTACTATGCCCTGATAAAAAGGATAATTCCAGGGAGCTATTACTAAAATAACACCTAATGGCTCGTAAAAAATTTTGGATTTTTTACCCATTAATACCAGCGGGGTTTCTACTGATTGGTCTTGTAAGATTTTAGGAGTTACCTTTTGGTAATGGTCAATCACATCTAAGACTTCAAATAATTCGCTGGCCAATGCGTCAAAACGAGCTTTTCCGGTTTCTTCAACGATTCGGGTGATGATTTTTTCCCGATTCGCAATGATGTAATTATTGACTTTCATCATCTCGGCAATTCGCTGCTCAATGCTAAGTTCTTGAACTTGGCGTTGAATCTTACGTGCACGCTCAAAGGACTCTTCAATGGTATGCCAACTTGCTTCTTCTACACTGTATAACAAAGCGTTATTAATGGGATTACGAACCTCTAAGGTGCCGATAGTGCTTGTTTCCATATCTAATAGTATCAGGCAAAAGTAGCTAACTTTGGGAATATTTAAAATTAAAATACGTTCAGTATCCTGTCTTAGAGTTAGAATGGTAAAAGTAGTTATGGTTCAACGAGGAGAATTAACCTTATTTTTTTCTTTTTTGCAAAAAAAGTCAAAGTTTTATAGTTTTATACGGTGAATTTAGAATTATACTTTTCCAGGTTTCGCGAAAATATTGTCGGGATTAACCAGACATTCCTATCGCCGTATGGTGAACAAAGACTTCTTTATGCAGACTGGACAGCCAGCGGGCGGCTCTATCTTCCCATAGAAATAAAAATGCTCGAAGCCTTTGGCCCGTTTGTAGGTAATACTCATTCAGAATCTACAATCACCGGCGGATTAATGACACACGCCTACCACCACGCGCACGCAATAATCAAAAAACACGTTCATGCCAATGAAAATGACGCACTTCTATTCGTTGGCTCAGGAATGACTGCAGCAATCAATAAATTCCAGCGCATACTCGGCCTAAAAATTCCAGATAAATATAAATCTACGGTTGAAGTTTTAAAGGAAGAACGCCCCATCGTGTTTGTAACACACATGGAGCACCATTCTAACCAAACAACGTGGTATGAAACCATTGCCGATGTATATATCATTCAGCCAACTATTGAGGGAAAAGTTGATTGTAATGATCTTCGTCGTGCATTACAGCAATATAAAGGCCGAACGGTAAAGATTGGTTCTTTCTCCGCCTGCTCTAACGTTACAGGAGTTGAAACGCCGTATCATGAACTCGCCGCCATTATGCATGAGCATAACGGCATTGCTATTGTAGATTTCGCTGCTTGTGCGCCATACGTTTCAATTGATATGCACCCAAATGATGAAAAGCAAAAACTGGATGCTATTCTTTTTTCTCCCCATAAGTTTTTAGGCGGCCCTGGAACGCCGGGTGTTTTATTATTTGACAAAAATCTATACCACCTTGAATCCCCTGACCAGCCGGGTGGTGGAACTGTACTCTGGACAAACCCGTGGGGAAAACACCGCTTCTCACCCGATATTGAAGTGCGCGAAGACGGCGGAACCCCCGGATTCCTCCAGGCAATAAAAGCATCACTTGTGATTCAGCTAAAAGAAGAGATGCAAACAGAACTAATCCGCAAACGTGAAGAAGAACTACTTGCACTAACATTTGAACGCCTCCGCGCTATCCCGCATCTACATATTCTTGCAGAACAAGCCCACGAGCGACTTACAATGTTTTCTTTCTACTTTGAACACATTCATTACAATCTCGTTGTAAAATTGTTAAATGACCGTTTCGGTATCCAATCTCGTGGCGGATGCTCATGCGCAGGAACGTATGGACATTATCTGCTGCTTGTAGATGAACAACATTCGCAAACAATTACCAACAAAATTGACTCCGGAGACCTTTCGGATAAACCGGGCTGGATACGCATTTCTCTACATCCCACTACAACAAACAAAGAAGTTGAATCTATACTCGATGCACTGCGGCAAATTGACCACAATATTGACACGTGGAAAAATGATTATATCTACAATAACCACACAAACGAATATTACCATAAAAACGAAAACGGATACCTTGTTCAAACAGCAGAAAAATGGTTTAAAAAAATATAAAGAAAGAATTTGGTTACCAATCCCTCATTGCCAACGCTTTGCAAAAGCAAAAGAGCTAATTTTCCCAACCCTTCTCTAATTTCACTTTCTGTGCAGATACACTGCACAGGAAAACACCCATGAAAACCAAGCAATTAATTACATTAAATTTTTTAATCTATAATTTCTATCGCTAATCATATTGATAATTCGTTATTTAGCACTCAGAAATAAAATTTTAATGATTCTTCTACCGTCTGACCAGCCTTGGAATAGCATTTGCCCTTTCTTTGGGAACGAACCAGATAATTCCCTATGCTTATTCAACAATGCTAAAAATTAAGTTATTTTTAAAATTAATACTAGTTTTTAATGTAATTATCATAGCACTAAGCTACAACATATTTAAAAACCCTGATTTTCTTATCCCTGATAATGTTGGATTTGTAGAAAAATTTGATGCTGAATTGTTTCATAAAATAAAAAGTATGGATCAACTCAATAATTATGTAAACTCAGAAGCTAAAAAGAAAAATATTTCTATAAAAAGTTTAGACTTTTTAAATCTTATGTCTGACGTAGTTGAAAGAAGATTTTATTACGATGGATATGCATTTTATAATATAAATGACAATATAATACTTTATTATTTAGGTAAATATATTTGGACAGACTTAGCCGCTATTGTAATACCGGATGATATTCTAAAAAAAGATCATGCTGCATGTAGCCAGCAATCACTTGTGCTTATGGAGTTAGCTAAGATAAATGGTTTTTCTTATCGAAAAATAGGTTTAACAAGACATTTTACATTAGAAATTAACCTAAACAATGAATGGTATTTCTTTGACCCTACTTTTGAAGTAAATTTTAATCCTAAACGGAATTCAATAAATTATTTTCTTCATAATAAAGAATATTTATATGCTTCTTACGAGCATATTATGAATAAAGAATCCGTTGATTGGAGATTTAAAAATATATCCTATGGAAAAGTAAATGCTATTGAAGGTATTAAAATGTATTTTCTTCATAAAATCATAAGCTTTTATGTTGATAATTTAACTTATATTACTTTGTTGATTTTATTATTAGAGATTATACTCAGAAGGATTTTTACAGAAAAACCACAAAAAAATATAACTGAAAATCAACAAGTCAAAACCTTGTAAGGTTTTGTTCATAACGTCTAATGGCTCTTTGCATCAGCAGTAATACTGAAACGCTCCCACTAGGCAATACCCTAAACCATTGTACGAACTTAGGATTCTATATGTAACTTTGGGCAATGGAATCGCTACCTAAATACGGCCAAGTTGCTTATGCTATTGGGCAGCTTGGCTGGAGTACACTTATCAATATTTTAGGATTACAATTAGTCTATTTTTACCTACCTCCGGAAGAGGCTAAGATGACTGCATTAATAACGCAACAGAAGTTCTTTATTATTCTGAATGCTATTACGCTGATAGCTTCGGGGGGGCGGCTCATAGAGTTTTTTACAGACCCTTACATTGCCGGAAAGAGTGACACCTTTAGCAGCAAGTTTGGCCGCCGGATTCCGTTTATGGCTATTGGCTGCTTGCCCAGCGCACTATTTTGCTGCCTGATGTTTTGGCCGCCGGATAGCTCTCCCACTACCACTAATCTGGTTTGGATAATTGTAATGCAGTTACTCTTTTACGTAAGTTTTTCTTTTTATGTGATGCCCCATAACGCTTTATTGATAGAACTTGGCCATAATGAGCACGAAAGATTAAATTTATCTACTTGGATTTCTCTAACGTATGCTTTGGGAATAGTAGCGGCTGCTGCCGGCACAAGCCTATGGGAACCTATTATGAATCAATTTAATGTGCCTAAAACTACTGCTATTCAATATTCTGTGTGCATCATTGCAGCTTTTGCTTTTTTATGTATGCTCGTGCCTGTGTTTGTGATAAATGAGAAAAAATATACCATCAGCAACCCCAGTAACCAACCCATTTTTGAGTCATTAAAACGTACTTTCCGAAATCCGTTATTTCGGATTTTCTTATTATCAGATGCCGCTTATTGGATGGGTTTAACAATCATTGAAACCGGTTTGGTTTATTATGTAACTGTTTTATTGCATTTACCGGAAAGCATTATTTTTCCAATGCTGACCGGTATGATTGTAACTTCGTTTTTGTTGTATCCGGTTGTGAATATGCTGGCAAGGCGTTTTAGCCGAAAATCGCTTATTTTAACAGCCTTTTTGGTATTTGCAGGATTATTTTGTCTAATATGCGGCTTAGGCTATTATCCATTGCCACAGGTGGTGCAAGGAATGATTGTGATGGTATTGGCGGGCTTTCCGGTTGCTTTTTTGGGAATATTACCGAATACTATTTTAGCAGACATCGCGGAGTTGGATACCTTAGAGACAGGAAATAGTGCCGAAGGAATGTATTTTGCCGCCAGAACAATGCTGATGAAGTTAGCCCAAACTGGCGGTATCATCGTTTTTGCTGCATTACTAACCTTAGGAAAAGATGCTTCAAATAGTATCGGAATTAGACTAACCGGCGTAGCCGGCTTTTTGATGTGTGCCATAGCTTATTGGATTTTCAGGTTTTATAATGAAAGAAAGATTTCTGAGAAAATAAATAAACTGCGAAATGTGGGCAGAGTTTAACTTTTTTTTGCAATTAGGTTTCACACATATTGCTGACTGGGCAGGGAGAGACCATATTCTGTTTTTGTTGGTTTTGGCCGGCAACTATTTTGGGTATCAATGGCGTTCGTGGCTACCTGTTATTTCAGCTTTTACAGTTGCTCACAGCATTACCTTGATTCTAAGCGTTTATGAAATCATACAACTTTCAAGCCGGTTAATCGAAATTGCTATCGCCGGAACAATATTATTTACCGCTGTAGAAAACATTTTGGTACGCAAGTTTATCCCGAGAACTTTCAGTGCAAGTCTTTTTCCTGACTTCATCAATAGGACACCCAAAAGTTCAAAACAGTGCTAATAGCCATTTTTGTTC
>JAIXKT010000049.1 GCA_026932145.1 Bacteroidia bacterium | reverse complement strand
CAACGAAGGTCATCCAGCTTAAATCGGTGTTGGTCCTGTCTTCTATGTCTCTGTCGCTCAGGCTTTTATACCAAACGCCGAGCAGTAGCATTTTGAAAAGAATAATGGGGTTGTAGGCGGGTCTGCCGTCCGGTCTAAGCCCTTTTGGGTAGTGTTTTTGAAGTATTTTTACGATTGATTCCCAATCAATTACCTCATTTATTTGCTTTAGAAACGCGTTTTTAGAACTGCGTTTAGAAACGTAGGGCTGGCTAAAACTCATCTGTATTTGGGCGTGCTTTATCACACCACAAAAATAATAAATTATTTAATTAATTCAAAATCAAATAGTTAAATATTTTTATTCTTTTTGTCGTGCAACAGGCTCAATCTAATTGTTGCTGCCCACCATACGAGTTTATAAACTCTTGCGCTTTTTTGCAATATTTATCAATCAAGTTATCGTCTGAAGAACTGCCGATAGTCTTAATAAGTTTGTACTTGCCACCGCTTTTATCTATGACTTGTACACTTACACCCCCCGATTTGTTCTTTTTCTTTCGCCAAAACATCCCACAAAGCTATACCGAGCTCGCCGGGACACCCAAAACAAAAACAAACAATATTCATAATCAATGAGTTATAGAGAAAAAGCGTTGATCTTGGGTAAAAGTGATGAAGTCAGGAGAAAGAACAAGTTTTAACAGTTTGACTATCAATTAATCCAAGACTTGGTGAAACATGTTTTCCTTTTTCCTTTCTTAACTTATCACGCAAAAAATCATGTATTTCTTCAATAAGCCCTTCTGCTGTCCATTTTCTGAAATAATAATAAACGAGTTGCCACTTAGGGAAATCTTTAGGCAGCAATCTCCATTGAACACCAGTTTTGGTGATGTACAATAATGCGTCTACAATACATCTTAAAGGATGCTTTCTTTTCCTGTTATCATTTACTATTTTTTCAATAGCTTCGTACTGAATATCAGTTAGGTTGGTTGGGTAGGCTTTCATACTTGCTTAATTATCTGATTAATAATCAGCAATATACGAATAAATATTTATTTAACAATGTGATATTAAATACGTTAACAATTTTTACACCATTTTTAAACAACCTCTTACTCTTTTTATTCGTTCCTATATTTTTATGGGGGCAGGATACTGTTAAAATGAAGAAGGTAAAAATATTACCTGTTCCTGCATTTGGGCATTCCCCAGAAACAAGAACATATATTGGTGCAGTTTCTTTATTTACATTTGATTTTTATCAAGATTCTACTACAAGGCATTCAAATGCAAAAATTGAGTTCAATTATACTTGGAACAGGCAAATAATTATCGAATGTGGGTGGAATTTTTTTTCTAAAGATGAGAACTGGTTTACCAAAGGACAAATTCATTCTTCTAAATTTCCTGATTATTACTACGGAATAGGTTCTAACACTCCTGATTCCAACAAATTCGCATACCAAAGTAATAGGTTCATTTTTGACATCTCCACATTTAAAAAAATAAAACCATATCTTTTTACTGGTGTAACCTTAAAATATATTCAATATTGGAATGTTAGCCCTATTAATGCAACTTCTTTGAATTATCTTGAATTAACTAATAATGTTACCTTAGGATTGGGATATTCGTTATTAAAGGATAATAGAAATAGTATATTAAGTCCAACAAGTGGTACATACATCTATGTTAACAGTACTTATAATTTTTCAAAATCGAATTATTGGAAATTTCTATTGGATTTAAGGTATTACAAAACTTGGAATGAGAAGTTTACTATAGCAGGTCGTTTTGTAAACGATATAAGTACAAATACTCCTCCATTTTATGATTACGCTTTTTTAGGTGGGGATAAATTCGTTCGTGGGTACTATTATGGAAGATACCGCGACAAAAACCTAAGTTGTTTGCAATTAGAATTTAGACTTCCTATTGTTTGGCGTATAGGAATGGCTACTTTTGGAGGGATTTCAAACGTGTATCCTGATGCTTCAAATATAAAAATGACAAATACAAAATACAATACTGGCTTAGGAATTAGGTTTATGGTTGACAAAAAAGATAAAACGAATTTACGTCTTGATTATGCAATTGGAAATAATAAAAATAATGGATTTTATGTTTCTTTTGGAGAATCGTTTTGAAATTTATATTTTGCAACTAGTGCTATGTTAATCGTAAATTGGTGGATAAAGTCTTCTGAGTTTTTGCCTTGCATCGTTTGTTGTAAATTGCCAATTGATTTTACCATTTTTGTTGTTTCTGTGTTGTTGCCAAGCCTCTACTTCGCTGACAATATTTTCTATTTTTGCAATATGCCTGTTCAAACATTGATGGTTTAGAACGTGTAATTCTATTTCTGCCATAT
>JAIXKT010000048.1 GCA_026932145.1 Bacteroidia bacterium | reverse complement strand
TGAACGGGAGAAAATCTGAGCTTTTTTAAAAATTTAGAGGTTATGCAACACGCTCTGTTATTTTATATCTGTGTACCTTTGCATCAGATGGTAAGGCCGGTAATCGTTTCCCCTTCGTTGTTATCGTCTGATTTTTCTCGTCTTGGGGAGGAGTTATGTTGGATTAATGATAGTTCCGCTGCGTGGGTTCATTGTGATGTTATGGACGGTGTTTTTGTTCCCAATATTACATTTGGGCCGCCGGTTATTGCTTCGCTTCGCCCGTACACAACCAAGATTATAGATGTTCACTTGATGATTGTTCATCCGGAACGGTATGTAGATGCTTTTGCGGATGCTGGAGCTGACGTGATTACGGTACATTGGGAGGCTTGTACTCATTTAGATAGGACTATATCGGCTATTCGGGCGCGGGGTGTTAAAGCCGGAGTAGCACTAAACCCGGCAACACCACCGGAACTCCTACGCGATATTTTAACACAATTAGACTTGGTTCTTATCATGTCCGTAAATCCGGGCTTCGGCGGACAAAGTTTTATCCAAAATACTTATTCTAAGCTCCAAAGAATCACCGAATTATCAAAAGAACTTGGCTGTAATCCTTACATCGAGGTTGACGGGGGCGTTTCTCTTGAAAATGCAGCCAAAATTACCGCAGCCGGTGCCAATGTGTTAGTTGCCGGTAACGCTATTTTTAAGACACCTAAACCAAGCGAAACCATTTCTCAAATGCTACAACTGTGTCATACAAACTGTCTATGAAAAAAAAACAGCCATTAACAAATCTGTTTTTGGGAATTTCTTTTCTGGCTTTTACCTGTTTTCAGGGTTTTGCGCAGGAATCAACTTTGAGAGGGAAAATTATTGATAGAGAAAACCACCCTGTTGTAGATGCTTTGATTCGGATCTATAAAATAGATAAAGTTTGGAAATCTGCTGCTGACGGCCATTTTTCCCTCAGTGTTCCCCCTGGAAATTATCAGATTATAATCACACACATCAACTTTTTTTCGGAAACGCTCGATGTTCATTTGCCGCTTGGAGCAACTTTAAACCGTAATTTCATCCTCACTGCTAATGAAAAAAAGTTAGAAGGCGTTGATATTATTGATAAACCCAATACCACCAAAACCCAAGAAAATCCTTTTTTAGATGTTTTACCTATTGATCCCAAAAAAATTGTAGAGATACCAACTCCAAAGTCAGATATTGAAAGTAAATTAGTTACGATGCCCGGAGTGGTTTCTAATAATGAATTTTCATCTCAATATCGGGTTCGTGGCGGAAATTTTGATGAAAATTTAATTTATGTAAATGACATTGAGATTTACCGTCCACAGATGATTCGTTCTGGCCAGCAGGAAGGTTTAGGGTTCAGCAATGCGGAACTCATTTCCAATGCAGCCTTCAGCACCGGCGGCTTCGAAGCCCGCTTTGGAGACAAACTCTCATCTGTCTTAAACTTAACCTATAATAAACCCAAACAATTTCGGGGTTCAGCCGAAGTAGGTATTTTGACCACAAATCTACATTTAGAAGGCAGCTCTAAAAATAAAAAAGATCCTGAATCCTCCGGAAAATTTACCTACCTTATTGGCCTTAGAAGATATTCTACGCAGTATTTAATTAAATCTTTAGACACCCAGGGAGATTATCATCCCAGTTTCTATGACGGTCAGCTTTTTTTGACCTACGTACCTAAGCCCAGAAAACACTCTGATGGTGATTCAGGAACATCAAGTTCAATAGAACGGCTAAAAATATCTTACTTGTTAGCAGCTTCCCGAAACCGCTTTCAATTTATCCCCCAAAATAGGGAAACAACTTTTGGCACATTTCAGCAAGCATTTAGGCTCTTTGTGGCTTTTGAAGGAAAAGAAATCACCCAATATCTTACGGGACAAACAGCACTGCTGGTAGAATACCGCCCAACCTATCGCTATAACTTAAAGTTTATTGCTTCTGGATTTCAAACCCAAGAAGCTGAGGTATTTACTACCGAAGGCGGATACCGTTTAAGCGACATCAACACTAACTTTGGCTCTAAAGAATTTGGAGAAGAAGTTTTTGTCCGGGGAATTGGTACATATCTCAATCATGCACGAAATTACTTAAATGCCTCTGTTGTCTATGCAGAGCACAAAGGAGAGTATTATCTAAACTCCAACTTAACTCGGAAAATTTTATGGGGGGTACGCGCCCAGCAAGAATGGATAGCTGACGAACTCAAAGAATGGACGGCAACCGACTCTTCAGACTATGTAAAACAACAAGATTATATCCAAACCCAAAATAACTTAACCTCCCAGCGCTTAATGGGTTATACCCAGTTAAATTGGAGATTCCATGAATCCCTACCCTTGCGGGTAATGGCCGGCGTTCGTGCAAACTACTGGACACTGAATCACGAATTGACTATTAGCCCACGATTACAAGCTGTGTGGGAACCCGTTTTACGGGATTCCCTAAAACAATTACAGCTTCGGGCTGCCGTTGGAACCTATGTACAACCTCCTTTTTATCGAGAAATGAGAAGCTATGCCGGAACAGTAAATACTTCGCTTCAAGCGCAAAAAAGCACTCATTTTATTTTAGGGGGAGATTATGTTTTTCGGCTCTGGCGGCGAAATTTCAAAGTGTTTTCTGAATTATACTATAAAAAACTAACGGATATTGTTCCCTACGAAGTTGATAACGTCAGAATCCGGTATTTAGCCACAAACTCTGCCGTTGGTTATGCTTATGGCTGGGATAACCGAATTAACGGAGAATTTATACGCGGAATAGATTCTTGGCTAACCGTTTCTTATCTTAAAACCGAAGAAGATTTATCGCAAGACACACGCGGGTATATACGGAGGCCAAGCGACCAGCGCGTAACGGTTGGGTTCTATTTTCAAGATGAACTACCCAGAAATCCTACTTTTAAGGTTCATGTTAATTTAGTTTACGGTTCTGGCCTGCCTTTTGGGCCTCCTAAAAACCTATTTGCCCGCAATCAATTTTCAGCACCGGCTTACCGCAGAGTTGATTTAGGGTTTTCTAAATTACTATTATTTAAAACAAGAGAAGAACGCGGAAAATTGGGTGTAGAATCTCTTTGGCTTTCTGCCGAAATTTTTAACCTCTTCGGAGTAAACAATACCGTTTCTTATCTCTGGATAAAAGATGTTTACAACACCCAAATAGCTATCCCCAACTATTTATCGGCACGCCTGATAAACGTCCGAATGGTTGTTCGGTTTTAAAACACTCTGATACTGAATGTTTTAGGAATAAGTCCGAGTGCTAAAGCCGATTTGCTGCAATACGCTCCAATAATCGGGGAAAGACTTTTGCACACAATGAGGCTGGTCTATAATAGCCCCTTGCGATAAAAAGAACCCGGCTAAGGCTGCAGCCATAGCAATGCGGTGGTCATTTTCAGGACGAAATACAGCTACTCGTGGGCGAGTTTGTGCTGGCGAAATCATCATAGTATCCGTTTCTGAATGCAAACTAATAGCTGCGCCAGTTTTGGAAAATTGCGCTTGAATTACAGCAGCTCGATTACTTTCCTTATTCGTTAAACGCTTAATACCACGTAAATACGAATTGCTTTGAGCAAAGCAAGCTAACATCGCTATTACCGGAAATAAATCCGGACAGTGTGTTAAATCCGTAGAAATTCCCTGTAAAAATCCGGTACTTTGAATACTTAGGATGCTATCTTTCCATTCAACTTTGGCTCCCATCATTTGCAGTATAGTGAGGATTTTTTCATCCGCTTGGTAGCTATTAGCTTGAAGACCAGCTATTTGAATGTGTCCGTTAATAGCGGCGGCAGCGGCTAAAAAAGCGGCTCCACTCCAATCCCCGCTTATGGTTGCAGTTGCACCTTGATAACTCTGCCTGCCCGGAATACTAAACGTAGTTAATGCCTCATTCGCTTCAATATGAATCCCAAACTGAGCTAAAATTTGCAATGTAAGCTGAATGTATGGCTTGCTGGTTGGGTTCTCAACGGTTAGAAAGCTATCTTGTGGAGCTTTTGGCAAGGCAAATAATAAACCACTTAAATACTGAGAACCAAATTTTCCGGATAATGATATTTTCCCGCCCTGCATTGGGCCGCGTACAATAACCGGAGGATAGCCATAAGATGTTGCAAAGAATACACCGGATTCAGGTAAGGCATCCCGATAGCCTTCCTGCTTCCGAAAAAGTAATGTACCGATTCCCGTCAACATAACCGGTTCCGGCTGTAAAGAAACGACTGGCATCAGCAGCCGAAACCCTAATCCGGATTCTCCGCAAAATAACTGCTTGGGCGCAGCTAAGTGCTGCGCACCCAAAACAGTAACAATTTGATTATCAGATATTACAGATGCTCCTAACTGCTGAATGGCAGACTGCGCAGCTAAAACATCCGTACTTTCTCCCAGATTTTTAAGCAGGGATGTTTGATTGTTAGCTAATAGTGCTCCTACTAAATAACGTTGGGCTTCGCTTTTTGACGGTGGTGCATTAACAACTCCCTCTACATAATCTGCCCGAGCAAGTAATTTTAGGTTACTCAAATTTTTTGAAATTCAGTGTAATTACCAAAGTTGATTTATTGGTATCCGTAGCGGTAATTTGTCGGTGGTACGAAATTTTCCTTGATTGTTCTGGGGGATACCCAACGCAATAGGTTGAATAGCGAGCCGGCTTTGTCGTTGGTTCCGGAGGCTCTTCCGCCGCCAAAAGGCTGTTGGCCTACTACTGCTCCGGTAGGTTTATCATTTAGATATAAATTACCGGCTGCGTGTGTTAAGGCTGTCATTGCTTGCTGCATTGCGTAGCGGTCTTGACTCCAGATAGCACCCGTCAAGGCATAAGGCGAGGTTGTGTTTACTAATTCTAATGTTTTTTCCCATTCGTTATCTGGATATACATAGATTGTTAAAACCGGGCCAAAAATTTCTTCGCACATAGTTAAAGAGCGCGGATTTTGGGTTACAAATACTGTTGGTTTCACAAAGTAGCCGGATTCTTTAGAGCCTTCACCGCCGCAAATAAGCGTAAGTTGCGGGTCATTTTTGGCTTTTTCGATATAATTCATAATTTTATCGAAAGCTCGCTCGTCAATAACAGCATTTATGAAATTAGAAAAGTCTTCGGTTTTGCCTACGGACATAGACTCAACGTCTTTTTTTACGCCTTCTATGATTGATTGAGCGATTGATTCCGGCAGATAAACGCGTGAAGCAGCGGAGCATTTTTGGCCTTGAAATTCAAAAGCACCTCTTGTGATGGCGGTGATAGCTCCGGCAACATCGGCAGAATTGTGTACTAATACAAAGTCTTTACCGCCTGTTTCCCCCACAATTCTGGGATAGCTTTTGTAACAACGAATATTTTCTCCTATTGATTTCCAGATATGCTGAAAAACAGCCGTAGAGCCGGTGAAATGGACACCTGCAAAATCAGGCTGTTTGAAAATAACATCTCCGGCAGCCGGGCCATCAACATAAATCAGGTTAATAACTCCCGGAGGCAGTCCGGCTTCTAAGAATATCTCCATCACTACTTGAGCTGAAAATATTTGACTATCAGCAGGTTTCCATACGCAGGTGTTTCCCATCAAAACCGGTGAAGCCGGCAGATTTCCTGCAATAGCTGTAAAATTAAATGGTGTAATGGCAAATACAAAACCTTCTAATGGGCGATATTCTACGCGGTTCCAGATCAAGGGAGAGGAAACCGGTTGCATTGAATAGATTTCCCGTAGATAATGAACGTTAAATCGCAGGAAATCAGCTAATTCACATACAGCATCTATTTCTCCTTGGAAGATATTTTTAGACTGTGCCAACATGGTAGCGGCCAAAATACGTGCTCTGTATTTGGTAGAGATTAAGTCGGCAGCCTTTAGGAATATCGCGGCTCGGTGCTCCCAAGGTAAGTTTTCCCAGTTAGATTTGGCTGCCAAAGCCGCTTGGATAGCTGCTTGAACATGAGCTGTATTGCCAAAGTGGGCATAACCCAAAGTATGCTGGTGGTCATGCGGGGGCGACATCCGCCGGCGGTCTTGGGTCAAAACACGCTCAGAACCAATATACATCGGAACTTCAACGGTAGAACTGCGTTGATGGGCAAGTTCTGCCTCTAAACGAAGCCGCTCAGAAGTACCGGCTAAATACCCTAAAATAGGCTCATTCTCAGGAGCAGGGTTTACAGAAAGTGCATTCATAAATTGCTTTCAAAAGTACAAAATAACAAATTAACTATTTCACGTAACAAAATTCAGCTCAAAATCTATCCATAAAAAGTACAATTTTAGATACCCTATACAAATAAATTATCTAAGTTTATTTTTTTCAATAGAAAAGCATTACATTTGCGTTCATTCGCCACATATAAATGTAACTAAACTAAGTTGCTATAACTTAGCGGGTGGTTTTATGTGCCGCATTATTTTGTAAAAAATCCCCTATGAAACACACTAAAATAAAGGATTGTTGTTTGGAGTGCGATAAGTGCGACAGCAGGAAGATGTCTGTTTTTAGTGTCTTGCCTCCTGAAAAATTAGAGGAGCTTATGGCCGTCAAAAGCACAATGGTCTTTTACTACGGAGAACTTATCTTTAAAGAAGGGCAGTTTCCTTCTGGAATTTATATTTTGAATAAAGGGAAAGTTAAAATCTCTAAATACGGCTACGAAGGGAGAGAGCAAATTGTTCGTTTTGCCAGAGAAGGTGATGTGCTGGGTTATAGAACCTTGTTTAATAACGATAAATATACTTGTTCAGCATCGGCTATCGAAGAGTCTCATGTTTGTTATATTTCTTCATCTGTTTTGTTTAGGTTAATACGGGATTTTCCGGAGTTGAGTTTTCGTTTTTTAAGTTTGCTAGCTACTGATTTAAAAAATGCAGAGGAAAAAGCTATGCGTATGGCTCAAAAAACAGTTCGGGAGAGAGTCGCCGAATCAATTTTGATTCTAAAAGAAATTTATGGTTTCGAAGAAGATGGTGCTACCCTGAATATCAACTTAAAGCGGGATGAGATTGCCGGAATTGCCGGCACAGTGCGCGAAACAGCAACCCGCTTTTTATCTGAACTGAATGAATCCCATATCATTTCTTTATCAGGGAAAAAAATCAGGATTCTGGATATAAAAAAACTTATCCGGAGTGCTAATGTCTTTGAGTAATTATAGACCGTTTAGGTGTATTTCAAAAAAGCAGTGAATTTTATTTGGGTTGGAATTGGGAGCGCAGCTGGGTCAATGCTTAGATATGGAATATCGGTTTTATTGGTCTCAAAAACCAATTTATTTCCTTGGGCAACGCTTTGTGCCAACTTCTTAGGATGCTTAATTTTTGGAATAATTTACAATTGGTTATCTCTTCAAAATCCTGAAAATCAACTCTATAAATTACTTCTATTAACCGGTTTTTGTGGTGGATTCACTACATTTTCGACTTTTGCTGCCGAAACGATACTGTTTTTCAAACTGGGTAGCTATTCTTTGGGGGTTTTATATGTTTTGCTGAGCCTGATTCTCTGTTTTTTGGGGATTTGGGCTGGTTCAAAGCTTATTGTTCTGAGATAATTTTATGCTAAAACCTGTTTGTGTTAATGATATTTTTGGGAGTAAAGTTTAAATTGGTTATATCCTTATCAAGAATCAAAACAGCCTATTCATCAAACAGGACTACTTTTAAATCATCAATATACAGTGTTTTATCGTTGGTTGCGTTCCAAAAATAAATAGACATATAATCCCATTCTTTTGGGCAAATGGCATCAAGGTAGATTTCTTTTTCTTCTCCATTTTGCAAAAAACGATGAACCCTGATTAGGTTTTGTTGTATATTCTCATTGTTTTTGTAAAAATTTACAGAAAATTGTGTTTGTTTCCACACATCCCATTCTTTAACTGTGCAGCCGAATTTTGCATACACCCTTGCCCATTTTTTGGGTAGTTTGTTATTGTTTACGATGTATTTTGGGGAATATTGCAGGTCATTTGTCAGTTGTATTTTTGGGTTTTCGTTTAAAATGGTTGCATTTGCAGATGTATCTCCGTCAAATGTATTTAAGTATATCTGTTCGGAACACTTAGGGTATCCGGTAAACGAAAATTTATTGTCAAGCAATTTTAGGTCAGATTCATTGCTTGTCCATCTTCCCACTTTTTCCCAGTAATATTCATGACTAACTTCAGAAACTTGCACTGTTCCAACATGGGCATTGTATATCCACCAGATATTCAGATACATAAATAACAGAATTATGGGATAAAAGATACCCATAGCTATTTTTCGGGTATGTACAAATTGAGTTATTCCGGCAAAGGCAATGCTAAAAATCGGGTAATATTGAACCATCGCCCGCCCGGCAGTACCTCCGTAATCCCATACATCCCAAGCTGATACAATGTAAAGACTGATAAACATTAAAAATAATGTTGGGATAAAATTAACCTTAGGTTTATACAAGAAAAAAACACCTATAAATGGAATCAGCATCATAGGGCAGTATCTTAACCAACCACAACGATAGCTAAACAGATAGTCCTTTAAATGTGGGCTTAGCCAGCTAAATCCTTGATCTTGATAGCTATAAACTACCCAATCACCACTTACCAATTTCCAATAAATTGGCTGAATCAAAACGATTAGCCCAAAAACAACTGCTGAAATCAAGAAATGTTTATAATTCTTGGTAATGAGCATAAATCTTTCTCTAAATTCTTGAATACTATTTATTCCCCATAAAACAGGAATCAAAACTGAAATTATATCTGTAGGTCGAATTAAGGTCGCTAAACCACACAAAAAGCCAATAAATAAAGCTATTTTTAGGTTCGTTTTATTGTAATATCTTATACTGCACCATATTAGCAATGTGTAGATAGTAAACAGCACATTATGGGTCATCGCTTGGTCAATGGCAGAGTAGTTTAGATAATTTGTTCCGATTACCAACAGCAGCAGGACTATAGCCGTTACGGTATCAGAAAAGTAGTGTAGTAATATTTTTCGCAAAAAGAACAACCCTATCAGCGCATAGAGCATCATCCCCACTCCTATACAAACCTGATACGGAAACGAGAATCCGTCAGCAGGATAAATGGAAGAACTTTTAGCCCAAATATGAGCAATTGTGAAGTATGGCAGCATGGTGATAGCTTGCCCTGCTGAGTACTTCATCACATAGTGCCCTGATTGCTGATGAATAAAAGCCTGCTGAAAATCCGGCGTAGGGCTGTATTTAGCTAAAATGCTGTCTTTAAAAGCGCAATGTTCAATATCTCCGTAAATAAATATAGCCGGTAAATACAGATAGTATCCTGACACATCCCAGCTAAGCGTAGCCTCAGTCTTTGCCTGATTCCACCTTGGATAAAAAATAAATGCTGTATATAAAATAACAACATAACATACTAATAATGAAAATATTGATAGCTTTATTTTACTAAAAGACATAGTTTAAACTCTTATTAACAATATTTCACTAAAAAGGCAAATAAGCGGTTTATTTTTAGCAAAATAGATATTTAGAATATTTGGATAAATACTGATAATCAATATATTTATGGTTGAAAAAACACAAAAACTAATGACTATCCGATCTCAAAAGTACAGTATTTTCTGAGTAGTTCTAATAGGCGTAAAAATAGATTTCAAAAATAGGTAGCTATTCGCTTTGCTGGTGAGTTTGTTTTTTTGCTATCAAAGACGTTCTAAAAGTTTCCACACTAAACTTAAAAACTAATTCTTCGTGAGGTTTTATCAGTTTTTGTTGGTATTTTTTTAAATCTGGTAAAATAATGTATTTAATAATTTATTTATTTCGCAAACGTCATTGAACAAAATCATGAAGCGAACGTTACTGCTTTTAGGATGTTACCTTATTCACTTTTTATCTTTTGCACAGGAAAATAATCGCACAAGGGATACAAGTAAAAACCCCAAAAACATCTCCACCAATACTACTTCACAGCCTAAATCGGCTAATCCAAATTCAATTTTAACTGAAATTACCGGAAAAGTAGTTGATGAGGCTGATGAAGAGCCACTAATCGGCGTTTATATAAAAGTAGAGGGAAAAATTGCCGGCACAATAACCGAAAATGACGGAACATTTCGTTTTTCTGTGGATTTAGCTAAGCCTATCAATTTGGTATTTAGCTATGTTGGCTACGCAAGCATAACGTTACCGGTTTCTAAAGGGTCAAATACCAACCTTACTATCAAAATGAAAGAAGAAAGTATTATGGCCAAAGAAGTGGTTATATCCGCTTCCCGCGTGAGCGAAACCATCTTAGAATCCCCCATCACCGTAGAAAAAATTGACTTACTCACCATTAAAGAATCCCCGGCAACCTCTGTTTATGACGCCGTAGCAACCATGAAAGGTGTAGATCAGTTGGGAACCAGTATGTTGTTTAAGATTATAAATACTCGTGGTTTTAACAGTACGGGCAATACTCGTTTTGTGCAACGGGTTGATAATATGGATACCCAGGCTCCGGGTCTTAACTTCTCAATTGGCTCAATTACCGGCGGAGCAGATTTAGACATTGCTAACGTTGAATTGATTCCGGGGGCGGCTTCCGCTTTGTATGGCCCCAATGCCTTTAACGGTATTCTGAACGTTACAACCAAAGACCCGTTCAAATACCCGGGCATCAGTGCCTCTGTTCGCGGAGGAGCTAATCATTTGGATAAAAAAGATGCCCCGATAAGCCCTTATTACGATGCAGCAATTCGCTTTGCCAAAGTAATCAACAACCGCTTAGGTTTTAAATTTAACCTAAGTATGGTAAAAGCAAACGACTGGCACGCAACGGATTACCGAGACGTAGCAGACTACTCCGGTGTTGAAGTAAACACACCCGGCCCACAAAACCCCGGTTATGACGGCCTGAATATCTACGGCGACGAAGTAAGTGCTGTCATTGACTCCCTCACCTTGGCAAACTACGGCCTTACCGGAGTACCCCTCAAAAAAACACGCATCGCCCGAAACGGATTCAGAGAACAAGACTTAGTGGACTACAACACCTACAACTTTAAAGCTGACATTAGCCTGCATTACCGCCTAAATGAAAAAGTTGAAATCTCCGCCCTCAGCAAATATAGCAACGGAACAACCGTTTATCAAGTCCAAAACCGCTATTCAATCAAGGACTTTGAATTTTTTCAGCACAAAATAGAGCTTAATGGAGATAATTTCTTTCTACGCGGTTATGGCAGTTTTGAAAACGCCGGCAAATCCTATGACAGCCGTTTCGCTGCTATCAATGTAAACAGGATGGCAAAAAGCGATGAAAACTGGTTTAATCAATACTTTGTTGCTTACAGCGGAAAACTTGTAAACGACCCGTTACTAAGCCAGATTTACAATATCATTCGCCCCAATGGTCCTGCTATTAAGCCCTTTGACCACGACGCAGCCCGCGCCTTTGCCAATGCCAATAACGAAGATATTTACCGCAGTTTAGTTCAGCTATTTGGAGGAGATCCGAATAACCCTTCGGCACTCCCATTTAAAGGTCGAGCCGCGTATCAAGCAGGTACACCGGAATTTGCACAAGCCTTAAACAGCGTTGTATCGGTAGCTAACTTTGAAACCGGAGCTAAGTTTATTGATAAAAGCTCCATGTACCATGCAGAAGGCCAGTATGATTTCAAAAATGAAGTTAAATTCATGGACTTATTAGCCGGCGGAAGCTACCGTACCTATGTCATGAACTCACAAGGCACTATCTTCTCTGATACTAACGGTGCCCTTAAAAATCATGAATTTGGAGCATATTTGCAAGGTTCCAAAAAACTCCTAAAGAACCACCTAAAACTAATTGGCTCTATTCGTGCAGATAAAAATACCAATTTCCAATGGCAATATAGCCCCAGAATAGCTGCCGTAGTCTCGTTGGGAAAAAATAACAACCACAATTTTAGAGCCTCTGCCCAAACAGGATTCCGTATGCCAACCCTTCAAGCTCAATATATTAATCTATTTGTTAATGTATTTCAATACATTAGTGCTTTAAAGGCTGCTGACGAACTTCACGGAATTATCGGGAATAGCTATACTTCAAGCTCTGTAACTGAATATGATGGAGCCGTTAAAAATGGCGTAGCAAATCCTGAAAAATACCTGCGGCAAGCATCTATTGAAAGTATCCGGCCAGAAAAAATACAAGCTCTCGAATTTGGATACAAAACACTACTACTCAAGTGTTTATACATAGATTTGAATTATTATGTAAACCAATACTATGACTTTATAGGAAGTTTTGGATTGTGGGGACCCAAAAAAGATTCTACAGGCCAGTTTTACCACTTAACCCCGGAATTAATGGCGAAGCCTAATCGAGACGATTATCTTATTCGTTATCAACGATATATTAACACCCCAACTAAGGTAATGGCGCACGGATTTGCTGCCGGAACGATGTTTGCTTTCTCTCCAAAGTTTTCTATAACAGCTAACTACAACTATAATAAGCAGTTTTTAACCGAAGAAATTCTGAGAGACGATATTATCAATGGTTTCAACACGCCAAAACACAAAGCTAATGTTGGCTTTGCGGGTAGAAATCTTGCTAAAAACTTTGGCTTTGCTATAAATTACCGGTGGAATGATGCTTATGAGTTTTATGATGGTTTTGGAAAAGGAATGGTACCTACTTACAGCGTTATAGATGCCCAAATTTCATATCGGGTTCCAACACTCAAAACAAACTTCCGTATAGGCGGAACCAATATTCTGAATAACCGGCATATCGAAGCCTACGGCTCTCCAACAGTGGGCGCAATGGTTTATTTTCAGGCAGTATATGACCAGTTATTTTGATATACTTCAAAATTAATTCAGAACTTTGTGCCTTGTGAGGCAATTACAAAATGATTTATTGTTGCGCGTACTGGCTGGCAGGAGTGTTTCGCGCCCACCGGTTTGGATGATGCGGCAAGCCGGCAGATATTTACCGGAATATCTACACGTCCGAAAACAAGCAGGCTCTTTCCGGCAAATGTTGGCTAACCCAAGCTATGCCGCCGAAGTTACTTTACAACCCGCTGATATACTGGGAGTTGATGCAGCTATTATATTTTCGGATATTTTGGTTCTTGCCGAAGCTATTGGAGTTCCTTTTCAGATGGAAGAACAAAAAGGCCCCGTTTTTCCGACTCCCCTGCAAGATTTGGCACAGCTTCATGAAGCCAATTTAGACGCGAACCTAAAACATACTTTGCTTGCTATTGAAGAAGTTCGCAGGTCATTAGGAAACCGGCTTCCGTTAATTGGTTTTGCCGGCGCACCTTGGACAATCTTTGCATATATGACAGAAGGTAGCGGCTCTAAGACTTTTTCTAAAGCGAAATCGCTGCTTTATCGCAGCAGTCAGTTTTCCCACCAAGCATTAGAAAAAATCACAACGGCAACAATCACTTACCTAAATGCGCAAATAGATTGTGGAGTTGATGCTATTCAATTATTTGATAGTTGGGCTGGGCTGCTTAGTCCGGAGGCTTACACTCAATATGCTTTGCCGTACTTAGCGGAGATTTGCCGGCAAGTTACTCGTGTGCCGGTTATCGTGTTTGCTAAAGGAGCATTCTTTGCCCTACCGGAAATTGCTACCTTATCTTGTGCCGGAATCGGCCTGGATTGGAATACCTCACCGGCTTATTGTCAAGGATTTAAACAGGCATTACAGGGGAACTTAGATCCCTGCGTTTTATATGCAGATCCTGAAAAAATTCAGCAAGAAACACTAAAAATGCTCAAGACTTTTCCCGCCGGAAGACACATTGCAAATTTAGGGCACGGAATTTACCCCGATATACCCGTAGAGAATGCCCAAACTTTCATAAAGACAGTCCAAAGCTTTCTATACCCATGAAAGCTCCGAACATTCGGCTTCCATATTATTACTACATCATCATTTTAACGGGATTATTATTGACTATCAGTGGATTATTGTATTCTAATTCATTGGTTAAAATACTCTCACAGAACGAAGAACAACGTGTTCTGCTATATGCAGAAGCACTTAAATTTATTGGAAATATTCATAACAACAACGGCTGCGAATCAGAATTTTTGTTTAACAATTTAGTACGGATTAATGAATCCGTGCCGGCAATTATTGCAAACCCGCAAGGAATCGCTATTGGAGATAATCTGCAGCTTTCAGCAGAACTCACGATGGAAAAAAGGCAGGAAATAGTCCAAAATGAGCTAACTAAGATGCGTTTAGATTCTCTAAACCGTCCACCTATTGCCATAGAATTTTTACCCGGAAAGTTTAATTATATCTACTATTGTGAATCAAATGTTCTTGTAAAACTTCGGTATTATCCATACATAGCCATTATTTTGGTAGTTATTTTTGGTTCAACTGTCTTTGGCTTATTTTTTATCATTCAACGGAGCTATCAAAATAAGCTTTGGGTTGGGCTGGCTAAGGAAACTGCTCACCAGTTAGGCACTCCTATTTCCAGCTTGATGGCTTGGGTAGAGCTTCTGAAATTGGAAGAGAACCGCAGCGAAGCTGATAAACTCGCCTTAACCGAATTAGAGCAAGACATTTACCGGCTGGAAGTTATCGCAGATAGGTTTTCTAAGATTGGATCTGACCCTGTTTTAAGCAGCCAAAAGGTTGCTGAACTCATCAGTAAAAATATCTCTTATCTTGCTCAACGAATGTCAAGAGATGGAAAAATCCAGATAACCAGCAAGTTAGATATATCACCGGAATTTATGATGCCCATTAACAAAAACTTATTGGAATGGGTTGTCGAAAATTTGGTTAAAAATGCCGTTGATGCCTTGCCGGCAGAAGGCGGTAAAATTGAAGTATCAGCATTCCGGAAATCCCAAAAACTAATCATAGACGTTGCCGATAACGGCAAAGGAATCCCTTCCACAAATATTAAATATTTATTTCGCCCGGGCTTCACTACCAAAAAACGCGGATGGGGCTTAGGGCTAAGCCTATCAAAAAGAATTATTGAAAATTATCATCAAGGAAAAATATTTGTAAAACATTCAGAAGTCGGAAAAGGTACTACTTTTAGGATTATTTTGCCGGAAACAACTAATTTTAACAATAATCAATCTACTTAAGCAATGCGGTTAGCGGCACATCAGTTAGAAAAAAAATATAAATCTCGTACAGTAGTTAATCAAGTAAGTGTTGAGGTTTCGCAAGGAGAAATTGTGGGGCTGCTGGGGCCTAACGGAGCTGGAAAAACGACCA
The DNA here is from genome assembly GCA_026932145.1 of Bacteroidia bacterium. NCBI lineage: Bacteria > Pseudomonadati > Bacteroidota > Bacteroidia > Bacteroidia bacterium. Next base: position 42,924 of record JAIXKT010000048.1, on the reverse strand, counting down.
CTTTTTACATGATTGTTGGCTTGATTCGGCCAGACAGTGGCCGGATTACCTTAGAGGATACCGACATTACCGGATTTCCGATGTATAAACGCGGGCAATTGGGCGTTGGGTACTTAGCCCAAGAACCTTCTGTTTTTAGGGCACTGAGCGTAGAAGACAATATCATGGCGGTTTTAGAAATGACATCTTCGCTTTCTCGGGCGGAACAAAAAACGGTTACAGAACAGCTATTAGAAGAACTTAGCTTGACCCATGTACGAAAAAATATTGGGAATTTACTTTCGGGAGGCGAGCGCAGACGCACCGAAATAGCTCGCGCATTAGCCGTGAACCCCAAGTTTATCCTATTAGACGAACCTTTTGCCGGCGTGGATCCAATCGCCGTAGAAGAAATTCAAAATATAGTTAAAAAATTGATTTCCAAAAATATAGGTGTCCTTATCACAGACCATAATGTACATGAAACCCTGAATATTACCCACAGAGCCTACTTGCTTTTTGAAGGCTCTATCCTAAAAGCCGGTACTGCCGAAGAACTCGCTGCTGACGAAACCGTTAGAAAAGTTTACCTCGGGGAAAATTTTCAGCTAAACCGTGGGTAAAAGTTCTCCCAAAATGAGTTAATTTGCGGGCTGAGGTTTTATTGAAGCATTTGTAGCTATGAAATATATTGCCGTGTTAATTAAAGACCCCGGAGAAACTGTTTCAGCTTTGAAATACCAACTTTCTGAGCTATTTGGCGAAGCTATTTATATTGATATAAATAACTTAAAATCAACAAATTACGAAAATTCTCAAAATCATGACTTGTTGTTTTTGGAAGCCGTTGAGCAGTTAGCACAGCAAAATAGGCAACTAAATAAACTCATAAGCCAATATGCTGAAACGATTAAAGAACACCGCCTAAAAGAACGTACCGGAAGTGATAAATATACAGATTTATCTGAAATAAGAAGCCTCATTGAAAATTTTGAACGAGACCTCCAAGAAAATGAACGGCAAATTCAGCTACTTAGCTTTGAAACAGACCGCTTTAAAGAGGAAAACTTTAACCTAAAAAACCAGCTAATCTCTGCTAAAGAAACTATCTTAACAAAAGAATCACAAATAACTGAAAACCAGCACTTAATAAATCAACTAAAAAGAGAAATAGATATTCTGAGTAAATTATCCGAAGAATTAAAAAATAACACTACACAATTAACTCATTCACCCGCACAAGGTATTCCACAAGAATCTATTGAGTTACAAGAAAAAGTAAATACCTTAGAAACATTTATCGAAATAGCTACCCGCCAGATTATAGATTTGGATAAAATGGCTTCGCTGGGAAGAATTGTGGCGGGAGTAGCTCATGAAATCAACACCCCCATAGGAGCTATTAACGCATCTTCAGATAATATTTTAAAAATATTTCAACCTACCTTAAGGCAGTTACCTCAGATACTCAAACACTTAGCCTATGAAGATGAAAATACCTTCTTTGAATTAATAGAAAAGTCTTTACAATTTAGTGGAACCCTAAGCAGCCGCGAAGAACGGCAGCATAAAAAGAATTTACTTGAAGAACTTGAGTCCATGGGGGTTGCTGACGCTAATTCATTGGCCAGTCAGTTAGTCAAAATCGGTATCTTCGCTGATTTACAGTCTTTTGAAAGAATTTTTAAACTGCCGCAAGGTGCAGAACTATTAGAGCAAGTCAGCAATATTGGTAAAATCAAGCTCAGCTTAGATAATACCAAATTAGCTATCTCAAAAATCATTAAAATTGTACAATCCCTCAAGAGCTATTCTCACCACCAAGTCTCCGAAGAATTTATAAAGGCCGATATTTCTGCAAATATGGAGGTTGTGTTAAATATTCATCATAACCAACTGAAATATGGCGTAGAAGTTATCAAAAACTACGTAGAATCTGCCCCAATGATTTGGTGCCGGCCGGATGAGCTAAACCAAGTTTGGACAAATATCATCTACAATGCTATTCAAGCTATGGACGGAAAAGGTACTTTATGGATTGATATAGAGCCTGATACGAATCAAACAAATGTTGTTGTGCGTATTACGGACTCAGGTCCCGGTATCCCCGAAGATATTTTGCCCAAAATCTTTAATCCGTTTTTTACCACCAAACCGCAAGGAGAAGGCAGCGGCCTCGGCCTCGATATTTGTAAAAAAATTATCGAAAAACATCATGGCACGATTTCTGTTAATTCCGTTCCGGGAAAAACCTGTTTTACAATTACGCTACCAGTAAACCCCAAAGATCAACCTTAATTTTTTTATACTATGATAAAGAAAATGTATTTTGGAATAATTGCAGCAATTTTATTGCTTTCTGTATCTGATTTATTAGCCCAAAAAATGCCTATGTTCAAAGCTAATTTGCAACGGACGGGCGTTTATGAAACCAAAGGTATCCGAAAATATACCGGCGTTAAGTGGAAACTCAATATGAGTTCTCCCATCACCACAACCTGCACCGTAGCCGATAATTCTGTATATTTTGGCTGCGAAAATGGAAAGTTACACGCCGTTGATTTTCGTACAGGAAAACTACGTTGGAAGTTTGTTACCAACAAAGCTATTAAATCAGACCCCGTTGTAGTTAATGGTATTGCTTATTTTGGCAGTGATGACGGTATATTTTATGCTGTAGAAACCGCCAAAGGATCCCAAGTCTGGACATTCAAAACAGAAAGTAATATCGCAACCACACCCATCGTTACAAACGGAATGATTTTCTTTGGTTCTGATGATGCCTACTTTTATGCCCTAAAGCAAGAAACTGGTGAAGTGATCTGGAAATACAAAACTGACGGAAACGTAGCCGCATCACCTGTATTCTTTGAAAATGTAATCTACTTTGGTGCAAATGGTTACACCAAAGCTACTATTTACGCTCTCAATGTTAAAGACGGTTCAGAACTTTGGAAATATGACCAAATCGAAGGCCGTGTGTATGCAACACCCTCTATTGCCTACGGAATGCTTTATATCGGAAATGCCGAAGAAAACCCAACCGCAACCAAAAACCTACTCGCCTTAGATGTAAAAACAGGAGAAGTAAAATGGAAAGTTTCTAATGCTTTTAACATCGTTTCATCAGCTTCAATTGTTGATGGAATGTTATTTATCGGCATAGAAGATAAATTTGTTTATGCCTTAGATGCCAAAACAGGTACAGAGAAATGGAAGTTCAAGACAGCAGCTAAGGTTACAGCCTCTCCGGTACTTTCCGAAGGTATGGTCTATATCCCCGGTAACGATAAACTCTTTTACGCCTTAGACTCCAAAAGCGGCACTGTTTTATGGAAACATAAATCCGAAACTAATTTTACAAACTCCCCAACAATAGATAACGGAGTTATTTATATCGGTGCAGAAGATAACTATCTGTATGCTTTATATTGAGAAACTATTTTAAAAACCCAAAAATTAGAGGCTCTCCGAAAAGGATAGCCTCTAATTTTTTCTCCCGTAACGAAGCACGTAACTGCTAAATAATAGTTTTAGCTCACTCAAAGACACAAGTTTGTATATTTGCTTTCCCAAAATTATGAAAGAAGTTATATTTACAGCAGAAGCCGGCTCTCCTATCGGGCCTTATAGTCAAGCGATTAAGGTTGGAAACTTAGTCTTTGTTTCTGGCCAAATTCCGGTTAATCCACAAAACGGAGAGTTAGTAACAGGCTCTATCGAAGAGGCTACCCACAGGGTTATGCAAAATATAAAAAGTATTTTAGAAGCCGGCGGATCATGCCTCGAAAACGTAGTTAAAGCATCTATATTTTTGACCAACTTAGATGATTTTACCCGCGTAAACGCTGTCTATGGAAGCTATTTTTCAGCAAAATATCCCGCTCGTGAAACCGTCCAAGTTAGCCGTTTACCCAAAGAAGTTCCGGTAGAAATCTCCGTGATAGCTTATGTATAATCACTGATTATCTGTTAGTTAGATTCTTTAGACATTGCTGAATATTGTTTGCTTTCAGCAATAGTTCGTTCCATTCTTCTATTGGGTCGGATTCCGCAATGATAGCTCCCCCCACATGAAAACTGATTTGCTGTTGTAGGGCTTCATAAATCAATGTTCGAATGACAACGGCAAAGTCAAAATCCCCTCCGGGTAAAATGTAACCAAGTGATCCAGAATAAGCACTTCTTCCAGTAACTTCATAGTTATCAATTAGCTGTATTGTTTTTATTTTGGGAGCGCCTGTCATAGAACCGGTTGGAAATACCGCCCGAATAATTTCTCCCAAAGTCGTTTCCGGCCTACAAATACCCGTAATCGTTGAATACAAATGAAATAAGTTATTTAATGTTTGTACGGCAAAGAGCTGCGGCACTTCAACACTATGCGGTAAACAGATTCTATAAAAGTCGTTACGCATCAAATCTACAATCATCACATTTTCAGCCTGAAATCTATCATTGGACTGAAATTGCCGGATTGCGTTTATATTTTCCTGCAAAGTATTTTTTTGGGCGATAGTGCCTTTTATTGGCTGCGCTATCAAGAGTTGGTCTCTTTTGGCCAAAAAACGCTCCGGAGAGCTGCCTATCAATAACTTATGATTCCACGCAAACCAATAGGTAAATGGCGCTTGCGAAACATTTGATAATAACCGGTAAAATTGCTTCGCAGCAAAATTTCCGGTAGCCAAAAACTCACAAGTCAAGTTTAATTCATAGGTATTTCCGGCATAAATTTCATCCAAAACTTGTTTTACTAACTGCTGATAATCAGAGTATTCTAAAACAGGATTTGCTAAAATTAAACTTGAATGTTGGTTTTCATTAAACAGTGATGACCATTCTGGTTTTTTATCCGAAAAAATATGCGTTATCGGCTGGCCACCCTTGGGCTTGAGTACGACCCCTTCCGCAGCAAATAAAAATACTTCCGGAAAGGGAATGGAAGCCTTTTTTTTCAACTTAACGCTAGGTTCGATAGATTCAATCAAAGAATATGAAAATCCGCCAAACCAATATTTTTCAGGGTTATTTTTTAGACAAATATCTAAGGCCGCTAAGGTTTCTATTTTTAGGCAAGATTCGGTAGCCCAAGCAGCAATCCATTCAAATTGGCTGTATTTATCATTTTGATTATTAAACGATTGCAAAAATGTATGGTAAGGAAATTGCGTAAGCCAGCTTAATATTAAATTTGGCGAAGCAGCATTTTCGTAAAAAAAGTTTAATGACATCTTGTTTTAAACCGCAAAAATGCATAGACTTGTGCATGAAACTTCGGCTAAAAGTATTCTGTATGCTATTTATAGGTATTTTTTCATGCTCAGATGTTCCGTCTAAGCGGCTGCAAGATTTTCAATGGCTGATAGGTCGGTGGGAAAATACCGTCAGCGGAAATACCTCTGTTGAAATTTGGCACCTGAAAAATGACAGTACCCTACAAGGATTAGGCTTTCAATTAGCTAATGATGATACCGTTTTTCGAGAAGATTTAGAAATTCGCCAAAGAGAAGATAAAGTATTCTTTCGCACACAAATTTCCCTTCAAGAGATTACGGACTTTGAACTTGTATCAGATACGCCGGATACCCTCATTTTTGCAAATGTAAGCAATGACTTTCCTACGGAAGTCCGCTATATTCGAATCTCAAAAGACTCTATGGTCTCCAAAATTTTCGGAACCGTAGATGAAGAAGAACGGGAAATTACATTCCCAATGGCTAAAAGAAATTAAAATCTTTATCTATATTATTGATAATCAGATGGATGATTTTTAGGTTTTAAAATTTCATATTAAAAAAAGCAGCCATTATGTCGTGGAAATATTCAAAAATAGTTGATAACAAGCTATTTGTAAGTTCTTTGAATTATGAAATCTTAATTGTTGAGGGTGGAAATATGGCAAGTAGCCGAAGCCAAAATTGGCAAACAAATCTTCAAAAAACTGCCTTAAATAGTGAATTACTTCTTCTGGATAAAGAAGATGACCATAAACCATTAGAATCATTTATCAATACCGGAAAACAGCCTAAACTGATTATTTTTGTTCCTTTTAATGAACGTATTGGAGAAGCTCTTCTATTAGAAAAACTTACAAACGATATTCGGCAGCAATATCCAGCAGTAATTTTGTGGGCAGACTTTGCAAATAGCTGGCAAAAAACGGCTCATTATGGGTTAGAATGGGAGCTTAATCGTTTTTTTGTAGAAAAAGACACTGCTTACTGGACACTTGGTGCGGAAGATTTACCCGGAACTATTTCCGAAGATATTGTGTGGCAGCCGGAAGTTACTTTATGGCAAAACCACCACCAACAAGCCAAATCGGTACGCACCACCTTGCTACAAAATAACTGCACCCGACTAAATAAAGTTTCTAACGACTTTTGTGAACGCTGGGATATTCAGCAACCAAGTATTATTCCCAAAATCCAACAGACGGTTTCTAATATGTCTTTATCTGAAAATCAAAGTTGGGTTATCCACTATTAAGCAGTTTCCTGATTGAAATTAACGAAGGAAATATAAAACGTAAATAACTCATTACAAGATAGAAGCAGGCTGTTAGCGAGGAGAACTACTTGCTTTTTCAAGAAACCAGAGAACCCATGATGCTATGATAGCAATAATGATTCACCAACAAAATCATAGCTTTCTTGCTGAGCCGCAATTTGGCTTAGCGGTAATTTTTGGCATTTTCTACATAGTGAAATGCCGATAATAAAATACTTTGAATACGCTGCTCTGTGAGAGGTTTAATTTTTTTGGCAGGGATTCCGGCATACAAGAATCCGGATTCTAACTGAGAACGCTCTGAAACAACGGAGCCGGCAGCAACCATGCAGTTATCGGGTATAATTGCGTTATCCAAAACAATAGCTCCCATACCAATCAGCACACAGTTTCCAATAACGCAGCCGTGCAAAATTGCGGAATGCCCTATGGTAACATCTTCGCCAATCTGAACAGTAGAATAACCGGCTGTGCTGTGAATCACAACACCGTCTTGAATATTGGAGCGTGCACCAACGGCAATTTTGCCAACATCTCCTCTCAAAACAGCGTTATACCAAACGCTGCTCCACGCTGCTAACTCTACATCTCCGATAATTGTAGCATTTTCTGCAATAAAGGCTGATAAATGTATCTTGGGTGATAGCCCCAAAAAAGGTCTGATAATGGGCATGATATTTTGTATTTAGATAAATTTAGGTTGGGTTTCAAATAGTTTTCCGGCTTCGCAGGTCAGCACCCTTGCCGGATAACGCTGGATAAGGCTTATTTCATGGGTAGCCATGATGATGGTAGTACCTTTTTGGTTTATTTCCCGAATAAGTTTCATTAGATAATCAGTAACTTCAGGGTCTAAGTTTCCGGTAGGTTCATCTGCGATGATTAGGAGAGGGTTATTTACCAATGCGCGTGCAAGGGCAGTACGTTGCTGCTCCCCGCCGGATAGCTGGTGGGGGTAATTGTTAGCGCGGGACGCTAAGCCAACTTGCATCAAGACTTCGGTAACTCGGGCTTTTATCTCGGCTGTTTTATTTATCCCGATAGCACGCATCACAAAAGCAATATTTTCGGCAACAGACCTATCCGGCAAAAGCTGAAAATCCTGAAAAACAACGCCCAGCGTCCTACGTAAATACGGATACTGAGCATGAGGCAGATTTTGCAACTGATATTTCCCTATTCGGAGAGAACCTTTATGAACCGGAACATCTGCATACAAAGAGCGTAATAGCGTACTCTTTCCAGATCCGGTTCTGCCTGTTAGATACACAAACTCCCCCTGCTGAATCTTAAAAGTAATGTTCTCTAAAATTACTTTTGTGCCGAAGTTGAGAAATAAACTTTCGGCTTCTACCAGATAGTTAGTCATCATCAGAAATCTCTATTGGAGTTACAATTCCAAACGGGGTATCTACAGTTAGTTGGTCTATTTTTTTGAATAGTATAGTATTGCTACTGGCATTACGTTCACTTGAGCGTTCGTTGTGCCCTATCCGAAAATAGCCAACCAGAGTGAATGAGCTATCTCTTACTTGGATATAGTCAGGAATTTTGGCTTTTCCCTTTATTTTGATGACGTAGTACGTTTTTTTTTCACCCACGTCTAACCTTATATTTTTTGTTGTGCTAATTTATACTTTGGTTTTGATGAGGGCTTGTGCCATCATGTATCCTATTTCGGCTGGTGATTCTACTACATAGATGCCGCAGGCTGCCATGACGCTCATTTTTTCTTTGGCTGTTCCTTTTCCGCCGGATACGATTGCGCCTGCGTGCCCCATACGTCTGCCGGGAGGGGCTGTTTGGCCGGCTATAAATCCAACGACCGGCTTCCGCACATGATTTTTGATGTATTCGGCAGCAATTTCTTCATTTTGCCCGCCGATTTCTCCAATTAAGATAATCCCCTCTGTAGCAGGGTCTTCGTTAAATAAGCGAATAATATCTAAGTGTGTAGAGCCAATTATGGGGTCTCCGCCTATCCCTACGCAAGTAGATTGGCCAAGTCCTTGTTTGGTTACTTGGTCAACGGCTTCGTAGGTTAATGTTCCGGAGCGGCTTACGATTCCGATGGTGCCAGATTTGTGGATAAAGCCGGGCATAATTCCTACCTTACATTCGTCCGGTGTGATAACGCCAGGGCAATTTGGCCCAATTAGCCGCACGCCCCGCTCAGTAACGTATTCTTTGGCATAAATCATATCCCGAACAGGTATGCCTTCTGTAATAGCCACAATTAAAGGAATCTCTGCGTCTGCTGCCTCCATGATAGCATCAGCAGCAAAGGGAGCCGGAACAAATATAATCGAAACATTTGCATTCGTTTCTTGAACTGCCTGATAAACAGTGTTAAAAACAGGCTTTTCTAAATGTTTTGTACCGCCTTTTCCCGGGGTAATGCCACCGACTACCTGTGTTCCGTATGCAATCATCTGCTGTGCATGAAAAGTGCCTTCGCCTCCGGTAAAACCCTGAACAATTATGCGGGAATCTTTATTGACCAAAATACTCATACCTTATTAAGATTTTCTATTTCTGAACGGCAAAGTAACAAATTCTAACTTATTTATCCCAATAGAAATTTTTGAACGACAGAATATATTCTAAGCTATTTTTGCACTACTTTACTCCCATTTTAAAGTCATAAAAATTTTAAATTCAGAACTTTATGATGACTATTTTGGGCTACAAATAGTCATTCATTAGGTAAGTAATGCTTTGTTAAACCGAAAAAACTTTTATAATATCCTGATTTTTGCCATAAAAAACTGTACTTTTGGGCGAATCGTTGTAAAATATGCGAAATATAGTTGCGATTTGGCTTTTGCTAACTGTTTCTGCCTGTATGCCAGAGATTCCTAAGGGCGACCCCAGTGAAACAGATACAACTAATATTGTGAAAGTAAATCCGTTGGATACCAATACGTTACCTCCGGTAATCACTCCGGTATTAGATACCATTAAACCACGTGAGGTAGTAAAAGAATATACTTCATTGGTAGAGGCATTAAAAGAACCCGAAAAAGTCCAACGCCTTAACTTGACAAACTATGGCCCCAAAAATAACGCACTCACCCGTTTCCCAGAAGAAATAGTACAATTTACAAACTTAAAAATCCTCTTTTTAACCAATAATCAAATTTCCGAAATCCCTGCAACCATCAATCAACTCACTAATTTAGAATATCTTGACGTAAGTTACAACAGACTACGAACATTACCGGATGAAGTTAGCCAACTGATACATCTACAAACATTATCCTTACATCACAACCCACAGTTAGCTGAACTTCCCCCAAATATTGGAAAACTTACCAATCTCGAAAAATTAGAAGCAAGTTACTGTAATATATTTGATATACCGCAGTCTATAAGTAAGTTACAAAATATCAAAGAATTAGATTTAGATAATAATTATATTGAGACTTTTCCGGAAGGAATTACTCAACTGACAAGTTTAAATGTATTAAGACTTTTCAATAATAAATTTAATGAACTGCCAAGCAGTTTTTCCCGTCTGATAAATTTGAAAACGCTTGTTTTGAGCTATATTCCCTTACGAAATATTGCCCAAGACCTTGAAAAAATTAAGTCTCCAAATTTAGAAACCCTTGAACTGGCACACTTAAATCTTAAAAATATTCCGGATCAAATTTCTACATTTTCAAAACTACGGGAGCTAAATTTAGGGGATAACCCTCTCCAGCTCTCTCTACATGACCTTCAAATTATACAGAAAATCACCAGAATAGAAACCTTAAACCTCTACAAATGTGCCCTCACTCAACTCCCAACTAATCTGGAATATTTAAACAGCATCAAAGAGTTGGTTTTAAATGGAAATAAATTTGCAGATTTTAACACTGAATTGGTTAAGCTGTCTAAGTTACTCAGTTTAACCAAATTAGACTTAGAGGATTGTAACATAAGTGATGTTCCCAATAGCATTGGTAGTTTAACCAAGTTAAGAGCGTTAGATTTATCTTCCAATAAAATAAAAACCTTGCCAACTTCTATTGGAAGCCTAATAAATCTACAACAACTTGATTTAGATGATAATAAAATAGAGAGTTTACCAACAGAAATAGGCCGCCTACAACATTTAGAAGTTCTCTTTTTGAATGTGAATTATCTAACTACATTACCGGAATCTATGAAACAGTTACGTTTCCTCAAACGCTTGTATTTGGATACGAACGGTTTTACCCCCCAAGAAATAGCTAAAATTCGCCAATGGTTACCCAACTGCATCGTTATTGCACATCCCGGAAAATAATATTCGGAATTTTTATTTTGTGGGGAAAATTATCCCTATTAGCCCAAAATCCGTTTTTTGTCTGGAATGGCTTTGCTGTTGATTGGACGTACAACCACCGCATGAACCGGATAGGGAGCGTTTTAACCCAAGATTCTTTATGGCAGGCCGCCGCTACAGGAACCGGCAAAGATAGCTGCCACGTAGCCACTTTCTATACTAAAGTTCAACCTGAAAAAAATATAGGCGCTTATTATCAACAGCATAAACTCTTGCTGTTTACAAAAGAAAAAAATCGCCTATATTTCTCTCAGTCATGGACAATCCCTGTCAATGAAGATTTAGCAGAAGGCACACAAGTGCTGGTCTTGCTAAACGGATTTGATCTGTATTCCAATAAACAGGCAGATAAAGTACAAGAATTGGAAATTAAAGTGAACTCACTGGGTATGAACTACCACCAAAAACAAGTTACTTATTCTTTAGAAGTTAATTTTTTGGCAAACTGCGGTACCTTAGATTGCGAAAAATTCTCCAATAACGTAGATTATACCTGCATTGTAGAGGTGCTCATTTTGGTAGGAGATGATATTACACATGAAAACATTACCTTAAAGGAAAACTTAGCTTGGACAACCGAAACGGTGTCTAATAAACCAAAAGTTCAAGAAAAAAAGATCGAAGGAAATTGGAACGTATTCGGAATTAATCAATTACATCTAATTTTAGATAGAGATCATTGGATGCTTGGCTGCCGGCAGTGGTTTGCACCGGTTTATACTGAAAATAAAATATCGTTACTTCGCTTTGAGCTAAACTTTATACAAGCTGCGCCGGATATGAAAACAACGGCATATTCTCGGCCACGTATCAGAATCTCAAAGGCTAAACCCGGGAGCGGAACCTATCAAGCCACCGGATTTCTGATGAACATCCCAAACGCAACTACATCAACCCACCAAAAGATTTGTGATATTATCTGGTCAGGGAAAAATTTACATTCTGAAACAGAGGCAGCTAAATGCCCTTCCCCCAATGAACCATAAACTAATGTAGCGAGAGAGGGGCTTGAACCCTCGACCTTACGATTATGAATCGTACGCTCTGACCAGCTGAGCTATCTCGCCTCGTTACAAGCCGCAAAGGTAATACCTTTTTACCAATTAAAACAATTACCAACCCAAAGAAATATTTTTTTAGCAATTTTTGGAGGTTATGCTTTAGAATGTATGCTAATAAGAATTAGCAGGAAAGAATTGTAATCATGTTTCATCAATAAAACTATAACTTTCATGCTTTCTGAACCCTAACCGCTTTTTCATACCAATTAATAAGCCATTTTAGGACTTTTTAGTGCGATAAAAAATACCGGCAAGAAATAATCGTATTTTCGCAAGGCAATTGTTTTGCATGACACAGCAACGAACAACTCTTATTTTATCTGTAATTTTCATTGTATTTATTGCAACTTATTGGCTTTGGGTTAAAGACAAAAAGACAACTTCTCTGGATAGCTCTGAGAGCCAATTTGCCATCAGCGATACTTCCGCTATCTCTGAAGTAGAGTTAGTAAAGCTCCAAAACGACAAAGAACGGGGAAGAATTATTTTAAAAAGAACGGGCAAAGGGCAGTGGACGGTTAATAACCAATACAAAGCCCAAACATCTATGATACAAACACTTCTAACAACTCTTTTTCGTTTAGAAGTACGCGAACCCGTTCACCCAAATGCGCACCAAACTGTTTTTGAAACAATTAAACGTAGCCACATTCATCTAAAAATAACAACCAATAACGAAACCTATCGCTACTATATTGGGGGAACTGCGGCAGACGGCAGCGGAACTATCATGTTGAAAGAAGGAGCTGACCAACCTTTTGTGCTGGAAATACCCGGATTTCACGGATATTTAACCAGCCGCTTCCCTACCGAAATAGACGCTTGGCGCGAAAACCTCCTGTTTGACATCAGCCCAGAAACAATTACGCAAGTATCTATTAAATCTCCCAGCGCAGATTCTTCTTTTAACTTAGTAAAAGCTCCCAATGGCTGGATTATCAATGGACAACCTACTGATTCAACTGCCGTTATAGCCTATTTAGATAGATTTACACCTACCTTTGGGGAACGATTTATGAATAGCTTTTGCCCAAACTGTTTAGATAGTTTAAAAACCATAAAACCAAACTATCTAATTGATATTCAAACAACGAATAACAAAAATACACAGTTAAAATTGTATGAACAAGAGCAAGAAGTGAATAGTTTTTTAGGAGTAGTTAGCAATTCTAATGAAGTAAGATCGGTTCAAAAGTTTGTTATACAACGCTATTTTGTAGTTCCAGATTTTTTTAAAAAACAGCAACCTCCTTCTCGCCCTATATGAAAAACCTTTCAGAATACTCACAATCAGTTATTCAGCTACCGGATTCTCCCGAGAAGGTAGTTGCACTCTTAGACCTTGCCCAAACAGCAGTTTATATTGATGAAAAAATTGCTACGGAACTTGTGCGCGGTGCGGAAGTTATTGCCAGCCAGTTTGATGATATTCATTTACACCGGCTTTGTGCCAGAACGCTTGCTTTTGTTTATACACACCAGCATCTTTATGGCCAAGCACTTGAGCTTCTTACAGATGTTATCAGCAGCTATAACCAAGAAAGCGACTGGGAGCATTTATCAGAATGTTTTCAGGAAATCAGTGAATTTTACTACTTCATTGGGGATATTGCCAAAGCGGCAGATTACCTTAGCTGGGCTATTTCAGTCTGGAAAGGCATAAAAAGCCCCAAAAACCTCACACCCCACAAAACCTTACTGAATATAGCCAAAATCTATGTCGCTATTGGCGAAACAGAACGTGCCATTAACTTATTGCAAGAATGTGTTTTGTTCTTTTCCGAAAAAAAAGAGCACCCAAACTTAGCAATAGCATATTTTTATTTGGGAATCATTCATAAGATTAAAAAAAATTATTTAGAAAGTTCTCAATTTTTAGGAAAATCTATTGAATTATATGACCAATTAGGTTTTGTGAGTGAGCGGCTTAACGCCTTAGCCGAACTTGGCGTTGTGCTAAGCAGCTCCGGCCAGTTTCAAGAGGCTCACACTTACTTTTTAGCTGCGTTAGAAACCGCTAACCACACTTCTAACAAATATTTTGCAGCAAAATTATTTTTATACATTGGAAATAACCATCTATTAAACAACAATTTAGATGAAGCCCAAGAATATTTTGAAAATGCGTGGTTAATTATAGAGCAACTTTCAGATAGCTTTTTGAGCATAAAGTGCCTGCATTTATTAAGTCTTATTAACCTAAAAAAGAAAAATTCAGATGCTGCTGCCTCATACCTTGTTTCGGCTCAGAATATTATTGAACACCTAATTGAAAAATATCCTAACCTTGAAGCTAAAATAGCTATTCAGCCGCTTTGGTCGGAAGTTTATACCCAAAAAGAAGATTACTTTCAAGCCCTGAAAAGCTACCAAGAATATCATCTTTTTGAGCAGCAATTCGCTGAATATAAATCAGAAATAAAACTACAAAACCACCAAGCTCTACTGGAGTTAAGAAAAATAAACATTCCGGAAATTTCACTTATAAAAAACGCTGATAATCTTGATGATGGGCTAAATGCAGTTATTGCTGCCTTAAATACGGGAGATTGCCGCAAGCAAGAAGACCTTTTTAAACTGCTCTCCGGATTTGCCCACGATGTTAATGGCACTTTAAGCACTTTAAAAACAGGAGCAAGCAATATAGAAACAGCCGTTACCGAAATAACAGCCCAAATAAAAGTTATCACCGAATTATTTCCCAAACATATTGGTTCTCAATTAGAAACCATTTGGCACAATAGCCTAAATAACCCAACTGAACTTTCTAATAAAGAAACCCGCCAAAATAATAAAGCCTTAACGGTTTATTTAGAATCCGCCGGTATTCAAGACGGGCAATGGTTTGCCGAAAAATTAACCCGATTAGGCATAAACAGAACCCAATTAGATGATTTAATTCCGTTGTTAAAAGATAATTACGGGCGTTCTTTGATTCAGTTTGCTCATTCTGTAGTTTCTCTGAAATCAAATTCCGGATTTATCAAAAGTTCGTTACTCAAAACAGAAAAGACAACTCATTCAATCAGTGCACTTGTAAAGCAGCTACGAGTCAATAGCTTCCAAAAAGAAATTAATATTGCAGACAGCATTGAGTTTTCCCTATCGTTACTGGTAAATCGGCTAACACCGAGCACCAAGATTATCAAGAATATCCACGAGGCAAAAACAGAAACCTTGCGTTGCTCACCCGATAGCCTAAATCAAGTTTGGTTTCAACTACTGCAAAATGCAATAGCTGCTATAGGAACTGCGGGGGAAGTTACCATTACAGCTACCAGAACCGTAGGACATTGGCAAATCAGCTTCGCGAATAACGGGCAGGAAATCCCCCCAGACATACGCTCACGTATATTTGAACCCTTCTTTACCACCAAAAACAAAAGTGAAAATACCGGACTTGGGCTTTATTTAGTACGTAGAATCGTAGAAGAAGATCTAAAAGGTGCTATCTTCGTCCATAGCTCACCAATATTAACAACATTTACAGTACATTTACCCGCATCGTCTTGAATATGAAAAAACTATTTCTATTGCCTTTTTTTTTCGGAAGCTGTTTCGCATTATTCTCACAACAATTTGATGTAGAGCATTATGCCATTCAGATGTCTATTCCGAGCTTTGCTGCAAAACAGGTTTATGCCAAAACCGATGTTACCATTCACGCCCAGCAAGCCGGCCTAACAACCGTTGAACTTGAACTTCTCCGGTTAATTGTAGATTCTGTTTGGGTAAACAATGTACCGACCACCTACTTATACAATGATACACTTCTTCGGGTGAACCTTCCTACGCCTTTGGCTAATGGGCAGCAAAGCACTATACAGGTTTTTTATCATGGGCAACCAATGCAAGATCCTGCCGGTTTCGGAGGTTTTTATTTTAGCAATGATACCAGCGTTGCTTTTAACTTAGGGGTTTCCCTGACCCAAATACCGCATAATTTTGGGAAAGTTTGGTTTCCTTGTGTAGATAACTTCACTGATCGAGCTACTTATGATTTTTACATCACCGTTTCAACTGCCCGTACAGCCGTTTGTAGCGGAACATTACTAACAACAACCGATAATGGAAACGGCACACACACCTTTCACTGGCAGCTCAGAGATCCGATTCCTACATATTTGGCCGGTATGGCAGCTTCTCAATATACTGTGGTTCGTGATACGGTTCAAGGTGCATTGGGAAGTATTCCAATCGCATTATATGTGCGTCCAACAGATTCACTAAAAGCAACTCTTTCCTTCGCTAAACTAAAAGCGACTTTATTAGCTTTTGAAAATCGTTTTGGGCCATATCATTGGGAAAGAGTGGGTTATGTATCTGTTCCATTTACCGGTGGGGCTATGGAACACGCTACTAATATTGCCTACCCAACCGTTACCATCAATGGAAATACTATCTATGAAACTCTTTGGGCACACGAGCTTTCGCATCATTGGTTTGGGAATTTAGCAACCTGCGCTACCGCCGAAGATATGTGGCTCAACGAAGGCTTTGCCCGCTATTGTGAAGCCATCTTTAAAGAAGCTATCTACGATGAACTTAAAATATACTTACGAAACATCCACCGGTCTGTGCTAATCAATGCACATTTAGATGACGGTGATTATTATCCTGTATCTGGAGTACCGCAAGATAAAACATACGGCACTACTTCTTATGAAAAAGGAGCTACGGTTGCTCATTCGTTGCGGGGGCATCTGGGAGACTCTACCTTTTTCGCAGCAATGAAGCAATATCTTGATCATTTTAAATTCCGGCACCATAGTTCAGATTCACTAAAACAGTACCTCAGTTCTTACTCAGGATTAAATTTACAGGGCTTTTTTGACGGCTGGGTATTTTCCCCCGGCTGGACTCACCACGAAATAGACTCATTCTCTACCCAGGGAAATACAGCAACCATTTATCTTAGCCAAAAGCTAAATAACAAACCTAACTATGTGAATAACAATCGGGTAGAAATTACGTTTATGGATAATAATTGGCATAAATCTGTACAAGTGATGACTTATTCCGGTTTGCAAGGGCAGCAGAGTTTTACTTTGCCTTTTGTGCCAACATTGGCAATGATTGATCTTGAAGAGAAACTCTGCGATGCCACTACGGATGCTTACAAGATAGTTCAGGCTGGTTTTTCGGGCAAAATTGACTATCCTCAAACACAATGCAGCTTAGATGTCAAAACGGCATCTCCTACGGATTCTGCTTTTTGGCGGGTTCAAATGCACTGGGTTACACCCGATAACTTCAAAGTACCGGTTTCAGGAGTACGTCTTGCCAGCCGCTATTGGACAGTAGAAGGTATTGCTGCCACTAACCAAGTTGTATCCGGCTACTTTGCTTATGATGCCAGAACAACCGGAGCCTTTCGCTACTTAGACACACCTTGGCTCACCATGCGAGAAGACTCTATTGTTATGTTTTACCGTAAAAACACAGAAGACGACTGGGCACAAATCTCGGCTACCCCCAACTACCTAAATAACCTTAACGACAAAGTGGGCGAAATGCGGGTAGATTCCCTAAAATTCGGGCAATATTGCCTAGGCATCAAAGACTCTTTGGTTACAACAGCTCTACCTTTAAACCAATATGACCAAGCACTGACCATTTTCCCGAACCCTACCAATCATTATCTAAATATCCGTTGGGAGCATAAAGCTAAAGCACAGATAACTATACGAAATTCTGAAGGCCAAATAATTCAAAAGATGCCGATAAATTCCCCCCAAACACTGACTATTTCTACCGAAGAAATGGCTGCCGGAAACTATTTACTTACCCTTGAAGTAAATAATAAAACCCGCCTACACCGCCGTTTTGTGGTATATTAAACCATAACTAAATCCACCAAACAAACAACATAATCTAAGATTTTTCAGCTACATCGGGATTTTTAGAACTCAAATTAGTTATTTAATAAATAAGTGATTCAGCGCCCTCCCATTCTGTATAAAGGTTCTACTATTGGAATAATTGCAACAGCTCGAAAAGTTACTCCAAAAGAAATCCAGCCAGCTTTAGATAGAATTATAGCAGAAGGGTTTACATACGTTTTGGGAAATCATTTGTATGACAGCGAGCATCAGTTTTCCGGAACAGATGAGCAGCGTACCCTTGACCTGCAAATGATGTTAGATAACCCCAAAATAAATGCAATTTGGTGTGCCCGAGGCGGATACGGAACTACCCGAATCTTAGACAAAATTCATTGGAAAAAATTTAGACGTAACCCAAAATGGATTATCGGCTATAGCGACATAACGGTTCTATTGGCAGAAGCTAATAGAAATAATGCACAGTCAATTCATGGCCCCATGGCAGTATCCCTCCTAAATCCGGGACAAGAAGAAAATTTATCCCTGTTATTCCAAATTTTAAAAGGCCGCCAAAGAATCCATTATACCATAGAGCAACAACATACACGAAACCGCTTAGGAAGTTGCAAAGGACATCTAATAGGCGGAAATCTATCCTTGTTAGTTCACAGCATCGGCACAAAATCAGAACCAGACTTTCGCAATGCCATCTTGTTTATCGAAGATATTGACGAATATTTATACCACATAGATAGAATGATGTGGCAACTAAAACGTTCCGAAAAATTAAAATCCCTATCAGGAATGATTATTGGAAGTTTTACAGATATGAAAGACAATCCGGTTAAATTTGGCCATAATGCTGCCGAAATAATCGCTTCTACTGTTGCTGAATATCAGTTTCCGGTATTATTTAATTTTCCGGCAGGGCATGAAACGGCAAATGTTCCGTTAATTATGGGCGGCTCTTATACATTAAATATCCTTGAAAATAGTGCTTCTCTAACAGAGTTTTTTTAAAAAAAATCATAACTCACTGTTTTTAAGCAATTAAAAACAAAACTATAGCAGGCCAAATAACCCAAACAGATTCGTAGATTTGCTTCGAGATGAGTGGGCAGCAAAGTCATGCTAACAAAGTTAGTTTAGCAGGGTTATTAGTAACCCTTGGGATTGTTTATGGGGATATTGGAACTTCCCCTTTGTATGTACTAAAAGCACTTGTGGGAGAATCAATTATCACGCAAGATTTGGTTTTAGGGGGGATTTCTTGTGTCATTTGGACACTTACTTTGCAGACCACATTTAAGTACGTAATTTTGACTTTACGTGCTGATAATAACGGTGAAGGGGGCATTTTATCTTTATATGCTTTGGTAAGGAAGCGAAGTAAAATTTTAGTGTTTCCGGCCATTATAGGAGCCTGTGCGCTGCTGGCAGATGGGATAATAACCCCGCCCATTTCGGTTACTTCCGCCATAGAGCAGCTTAGCCTCCTAAACTCCGAAATCCCAACCGTCCCAATTGTTACCGGAATCATTTTAGCATTGTTTTTAGTACAGCAATTTGGTACAGAACGAATTGGGATAATGTTTGGGCCGATTATGTTTATCTGGTTCTTGATGTTAGCAGTACTTGGCGTGAGTAAAATACCTGGTCATACAGAGGTTTTGATGGCCGTTAATCCATATTATGCTATTAACTTCATTACGAACGTTCCCAATGGTTTTTGGTTATTGGGGGCAGTTTTCTTATGTACTACGGGAGCTGAAGCCTTGTATTCAGATTTAGGGCACTGTGGCCGAAACAACGTGCGGATGAGCTGGATATTTGTAAAAATCTGTTTGATTTTAAATTATTTTGGGCAAGGTGCTTGGCTGCTTAGCAAAGTGGGGCAGCAAACCAATGACGGCACCGGCCCAATGCTAGACTTAAATCCATTCTTTGAAATCATGCCAAATTGGTTCATGTATCTCGGAATAGCAATTGCGGCTACGGCTGCTATCATCGCAAGCCAAGCGTTAATATCCGGAGCCTTTACACTCATCAGCGAAGCTATCCGCCTGAATATCTGGCCAAAATTTAAAATCAAATATCCTTCAAACGTAAAAGGGCAGTTATACATTCCGGCTATCAACTGGATGCTACTAACCGGCTGTTTAGTAGTTGTTTGGTATTTTAGAGAATCTGCCAATATGGAAGCAGCATACGGCTTATCTATTACCATAACGATGCTGATGACTACTTGGTTGCTAACCTATTATTTGATTAGCCGTAATGTTTCCCGAAAAATAGTTATCCCGATAACGCTCATATTCCTGTCCCTTGAAGCCTCTTTCTTAATTGCTAATTTAAGCAAATTTACACACGGCGGCTGGGTAACGCTGCTTGTCGGCGGCCTTTTATTCACCGTAATGTGGACGTGGCTAAAATCCCGAAAAATCAAAGATAGACTAACAGAATTTGTTGATTTAGAACCCCATTTAGGAACCCTACGGGAACTTTCAAACGATAAGTCTGTCAATAAATATGCTACACATTTGGTGTATATGACTGCCTCAAATGACCCTTCCAAAATTGAATCAAAGGTATTGTATTCCATCATTAACAAAAGACCCAAACGTGCTGATATTTATTGGTTTATTCACGTTGATACCTTAGATGACCCACATACTACCGAGTATCAGGTAAAAACAATTTTACAAGAAGATATTATCTGGATCAACTTTCGCTTAGGGTTCAGAATTGAACCCAGAATTAACCTGCTGCTTCGGTACGTTATTGAAGATATGGTTAAAAATAAGGAAGTAAACATCACCAGCCGCTACGAATCATTAAACCGGAATAACATTACCGGAGATTTTCGCTTCGTAGTGCTTGAAAAATACCTCTCCAATGAAAATGATCTACCGTTTTTTGAGTCATTGGTAATGCAACTCTACTTTTTAATCAAGGAATATAGTTTACCCGAAGACAAAGCCTTCGGCTTGGATACCAGTTCCGTAAAAGTTGAAAAAGTACCTTTAATCATAAGCGCAGCCAAAAAAATTCAACTTACCCGAATTAGCTATTAAGTGTTGGAAACCAAACGAATAGGTGCTAAAAGAATAGCAGAAATTCCGAAAGACATCCTAAATAAATTAAATATAGGTGAAATAGAAACCGCAAATCTGGTAGAATACTTAGCACTGAACCAAATAGAATTACTGTATTCAATTCATTTTCCGAAAAAATTACCTCCTGAATGGCAGTTTAATTTATCGGAATTATCTGTAAATCAAAAAGTTCAGCAAATTGGTATTTACTTATTTAGCTGGGCAAAGCAGGAAAGTATTTTACCCGAAGTATGGGCTGTTATCCATAACCACAAAGCAGATATGGTTCGGCAGTGGGCGTGTTTCTGGCTTTTTGCTCAATACCAAGAAGATATTAGTTTACTCTTAGATAGTATTTTGAAGTATGCTAAAGATCCCCACTTTGCCGTTCGAGAAAGTGCTTGGATAAGCGTTCGGCCTGTTCTTAGTAATGATATTGCCTTATCTATCAGGCTGCTGGAATCTTGGGTACAAGATGCTGATGCTAACGTCCGCCGTTTTGCTATTGAGGTACTTAGACCCTGCGGCGTTTGGACAAAGCATATTCCTATTCTAAAAAAGAACCCCGAAATAGCTGCCCATTTATTAGAATACGTTTGTGCCGATACCAGCAGATACGTCCAAAATAGTGTAGCAAACTGGCTCAACGATGCCGGAAAATACAACCCCGAATGGGTAAAAGACCTATGTACCCGTTGGGCAAATACCAAGGAAAAAACTCCTGAAACACGCTATATCTTAAAACGAGCACTTAGGAATATTCAGCTATGAATGCTGCACACTGGCTTTCCGAATTTCAAAAAACACTTACACCATACTATTCATCAGGAGAAGCTCGTGAAATCACATTCAGAGTCCTTGAAGCCATTACTAACCAAAATAGAATTCAACTATTAGCTCAAAACACAACCTTTTCTGCCAAACAAAATCAAACAATAGTTCAATATTTGCAACGGCTGAGGCAGCACGAACCCGTTCAGTATGTTATGGGTTACACTTATTTTGATGACTTAAAAATCACCGTTTCGCCTGCAGTACTCATCCCAAGGCCGGAAACTGCAGAACTGGTTTACTTGGTTTATGAACGTATCAAACAACAAGCCAACATTTCAATATTAGATTGCTGCACAGGAAGCGGATGTATTGCATTGTTAATTAAAAAATTAATTCCCGAATCAACCGTTATGGGTTGGGATATTAGCTTAGAAAGCTTAGCTATTGCCCGCCAAAATGCACAACAATTACAACTTTCTGTTGATTTTTCCCAAGTAGATTTACTTTCTGGAATGTATCCAAAAACAACAGTTGATGTAATCATTTCAAATCCTCCTTACGTGCCGGCAAGCGAAAAACATACAATAATGCCGCACGTTGTTGATTATGAACCAAATATAGCACTTTTTTCTCCAGAAACAGACCCTATCATTTTCTATAGATACTTAATCTTACTCGCGCAAGAACAACTATCACCCAATGGATTTGTAGCCATAGAACACCACTATACCCAACAAGAAACATTGATAAATCTTTTTCAGGAAAATAAATTTTCTTCAGTGCTCCCGTTTAATGACCAATTTGGAGAAAAAAGATTCATAATAGCATCTCTTTAAAAAATACTTAGATTCAGAAAGTATGAAATCTATGGTTTTTAAACCATAGATAAATTGGGGGATAGTATCGGTTAATAATAAAGTTACTTCTTATTGTAGGAATTAATCTCAACGTTATTTTAATTTTATAGCCGTTTTTGGTTGTATTTTTGTAGCTATGGCTCAGACGCAATCTACAGTAAATCTCCAAGACCCAAAATATTACATCAACCGCGAGTTAAGTTGGCTCCGATTTAATGAACGAGTATTAGAAGAGGCGCAGGATAAAAGACATCCCATTTTAGAGCGGTGGAAGTTTGCTACTATTTTTACCACAAATTTAGATGAGTTCTTTATGATTCGAGTTGCTGGGTTTAAGGAACAAATTGATGCAGAAATAGTTACACACACACCGGATGGATTAACTCCCCGTGAGCAATTAGAAAAAATTTATAGGCTACTCCATCCAATGATTGCAAGCCATTCTAAAACTATCTTGGAAGAAATTGTTCCCGAACTTCGCAAAAAAGGAGTGCGTTTTAGGAATTATCAAACACTTACGGATAACCAGCAGGAATATGTACATAAGTTTTTTCGGAATCAAGTTTTTCCTATTTTAACCCCATTAGCCATAGATCCAACGCACCCTTTTCCGAAATTCAGAAACCTTGGCTTAAATTTATTGGTAGAGCTTCGCGAACCTTTCCGAAAAACCGGCCATAAGATTGCCGTAGTACCTTTGCCCGGAATATTACCACGCTATCTATACTTTAATCACCACCGTAAGTATGACCTAATCCTCTTAGAGCAAATCGTGGAAGAACATATTGATATGCTTTTTCCCAATATGAAAATTATCAACATCAGCCAATTTCGGATTACAAGAAATACGGATTTAGATATTTCTGAAGCTGAAGCCGATGATTTACTGAAGATGATTGAAAAGGAAATCCGAAACCAAAAACATGGAGAAGTAATTCGCTTAGAAGTGAGCGACTCTATGAGTGAAAGCAGCCGCAAAACATTGGTGGATATTATGAAGTTGCACCCAAACGACCTATATGTGGTCAAAGGGATGTTGGGCTTAGATGCCTTAAAATCGTTATCTGATGTTATTGAAAATCCGGATATTAAAGATTCACCATTTGTGGCTGCGATACCACCGGCATTGCTAAATAAGTCGAATATCTTTGAAGCTATTCGCAAACGAGATATTTTACTGCACCACCCTTACGATAGCTTTTATCCCATTATCGAATTGATTAAAGAAGCGGCAAAAGACCCTGCGGTATTGGCCATCAAACAAACCTTGTATCGAACCAGCGGAAAATCCCCCATCGTAGCTGCTCTGAAAGAAGCCGTTGCCAATGGAAAACAAGTTACCGCCCTTATAGAACTCAAAGCAAGGTTCAACGAAGAAACCAATATCGTTTGGGCAAGAGAATTAGAAACCGCAGGTGCTACCGTTATTTATGGCGTAATGGGCTTAAAAACACACTGCAAGGTATTGCAGATAGTTCGGAAAGAAAAAGATGACGTTGTGCTGTATTCCCACCTAAGTACCGGAAACTATAATGAAACTACCGCTAAGATTTATACAGACTTAGGGCTGCTAACTGCGAACCGCGCTATCGGTGAAGACCTAAGTGAACTCTTTAACGTCCTAACAGGTTATTCCCGCCAAACCGGCTGGCGTAAAATCTATATAGCACCGATAAATATGCGTCAGCGATGCTTGGAACTCATTGAAGAATGTATCAAATACCATACCGCCGAAGTACCCTCCCGTATCAGAATCGTGATGAACTCCCTCTTAGATACCGAAATGATTTATCAGCTATACCGTGCCTCAGTAGCCGGCGTAAAAATAGACTTAGTCATTCGGGGAATTTGCTCTTTAATACCCGGCATCAAGCAAGTAAGCGAAAACATAACCGTGAGAAGCATTGTCGGTAGATTTTTAGAACATTCAAGGATTTATTACTTTGAGTATAATGGAATTGTAAACCTATATTCCGGTAGTGCAGACTGGATGCCCAGAAACCTAAATAAGCGTGTAGAGGTAATGTTTCCCTTAGATGATGATTTAGTGAAGCAACAAACAATGGATATTTTAGATACTATGTTTAAAGATAATGAAAAGGCAAGAATTTTATCACCCGATGGAACTTATCGAAAGGTAGATAAGTTAAATACAGACAGCAAAGAGTTATTTTCTGCGCAGGATTATTTTTTAACATTTTCACAGCAGCGTCAGCGGGCAGTAGAAAATGTGCCATTTAATCAACTACAACCATGACTATAAGATCAACATACCATAGCCGCCCAAGTTCAGGGATAGAAGAAGCGGAGGATTTTACAAATGATACCCATTTGGAGGTATCGGATAATGAATCTGACCCAACGCTGAATGAAGAAGAATACGCTTTTTTTGAAACAGCGATGCTTCCGCACCTAAGATCATTGTATCACTTTGCCTACCGCTTAGTAGGTAATGCTGATGATGCAAATGACTTAGTGCAAGAAACTTACCTAAAAGCGTTCCGTTTTTTTCATAGCTTTCAAAAAGGCTCAAACGAAAAAGCATGGTTATTTCGGATATTAAAAAATAGCTTTATTAATCAATATCGAAAAGTTACCCGTGAACCCGGTAAAATAGATTATGAAGAGGCTGAACTGTTTCTAAACACAGGGCGTGCCAGATATGCAGAATCCATTGACGCAAGAGATAAATTATTTGAAAACGCTTTAGGAGATGAAATTTCCGGTGCCCTAAGTGCCTTACCAGATGAATTTAGAATGATTGTAGTTCTATGTGATATAGAAAACTTTAGCTATGAAGAAATAGCCAGAATCACAGACGTTCCCATAGGTACAGTTCGTTCTAGGCTGCACCGTGCCAGAAAAATGATGAAAGACAAGCTAATCCCCTACGCAATTTCAATGGGTTATCTATCTAAGTAAAACTATTAACCACTCCCTAATTTGTATTTTTTTTATATGAACAACCCAGCTAACAAGTACGGCGTTAAAAGGCCGGATTCTCCTTACACCTCAGAAGAATGTGAGCAGATTATCCAAGAGTTAGAAGAACTTTTAGATGGAGAAATTAGCCAAGAAAAAGCGGAAAGCATCCAATCTCGAATTGAATCCTGTGAATTTTGCTTAGAACAATACAATTTGGAGCGATCTTTTCGGGCACTTCTGCGAAACAAAGTTTCCCAGACCATTGAGTCCAACCAGACCCTAAAATCGCTTCAAAACTCTATTTTAAACTTAGCTAAAAGGCTTTCTCAAAACGAACGAAAGCAGCCTTAACGCTTAAGTATTCAGCAAGAATAGCCAAATTGTTTGAATACAGTTTGAATGTTGTAACTTTGTTGCCAACGAAGATAAATTTATGGTAGCTGCCAAGAATTCACCATTTTTAAGAAACAAAAAAGTCGTTAATCCCAAAGTAATGTTTGTATTATGGACATTTCGGATTTTAGTAGGTATTTTGTTTTTAATATCTGGGTTCATCAAGGTAAATGACATTACTGGTTTTGCATACAAGTTAGAAGAGTACTTTCACGTCTTTGAGCGGAACTTATTTCCGGGGTTTATTCATTTTACGCCTTTTTCGATAGCGATAGCTGCTGCCATTGCTATTTTTGAGGTTTTTACAGCTATTACACTTTTGTTAGGCTACGTTCCCCGCTTCACCACAAGTTCTATGCTGCTGATGATAATCTTTTTTACGCTACTCACTGGATACTCATTCAGAACCGGCTTAGTTTCGGATTGTGGTTGTTTTGGCGATGTGCTGAAACTAACCCCCCTTGAATCTTTCATAAAAGATCTTGTGTTGATGGGCATGATTGGCTTCTTATTCGTTCATAGAGAAAAAATCACAAATTTCTGGGAAAATATTGTTAATGATATACTTGTACCCATCGTTTTTGCAGGCACTTGTTTCTTAACTTGGTATAATTGGGCAAATTTACCGATGTTGGATTTTTTACCCTACAAAGTAGGTGCTGATATAAAACATAACACCACAACTTTAAACGAAAAAGGAGAATTTATAGCCAAAGATTATACTCCCATTGGACTTGACTGCAAAATGGATGAGTTTGAAGGAAATACATTCATCATAATCATGCGGGATATGGCCTCCATTAATAGTGATGAGTATGTGAGCCTTACAAACTTAGCAATACGGCTTTCCCGCAAAGAAATAAAAGTCTTAGGAGCTACTGCCTCTACCAGAGACGTTAAAAGTGCTACTATTGCAAATTACAAAATTCCTTTTTGCGTAGCAAGTATGGACCAAACCGTGCTGAAAACGATGATACGTTCAAACTTGGGATTTATGCTGCTGAAAAATGGAATTTGCTTGGGAAAATGGCACGGAAATAATCTACCGCAGGATACCGAAGTCTTAGGATTACTACGTTAAAATAAACCTAAGAATAATTCTTATCCATTATTCCTTACCAATCTTTGAGTTAGCAAATTGCCACAGCGCATCTTTATGCCTCAAAAGCCAAATACAAATTATTGCCGGTAAAATAACCGCAATAGTAGCCTGAGTAAGGATAAATGATTCCGGCGTGATTCCTATTGAATGTAAGATAGATTCCTCCCAACCAAAAAACCGGACTGGCCAAGTAGCCCAGTCCCATACCTCACCAAAGGAATTTCCCACCGTAAAATTATCTGACAACAAAATTAACCCAAGGGTAGCTATTATAATAACTCCAACAAGTATCCCTAATATCAAAATAATAACAGAACCAATCAGCATAGAAATAAGTGCTACAATGCCAATCACGATGTTTATTAACAGCAATAAATAGAGCATCAGAAAAGACCAGCGAATCACCCCCACCACAGGTGAACTAAATTGGTTAAAATCATACAAATCAGGAATTTCTGAAAAGTAAATATTCGGGATATTCCAAAGGAGTTTGATAGAACTCAGATTATAATACAGCCCGATAACAACAGCCGGTATCAATAAAATCAACCAAAAGGCATATAAATTAGGTGCAAAATATTGCGTATATTCAGTAATTGATTGATTTTGGAAATTATGATTTTGGGCAAATTCTTTGTATTCAGATAACTTTTCGATGGAATCCCTTTTTTCAGACAAAGCCAAATACCAACGTCCCTTCAACGACAAAATCTTATTGTGTGAACTTTTGGATTTATCTTGGCTATGAAGTGCGTTCTCTAAGCTATCACAAAAGGTGATAACTATCTTACTTGGGAGAATTTGATACGGAGTATCGGTAGGTTCGGGAAAAGTTCCGTTTGCAAAACGACTTACCAAGGACTCCTTAAATGCAATTCTCGCTGTATCAGTCCACTTGCTGTCTAAATATTCTCGGATAATAAGTCTGGTATCGTTTTGGCGCAAATCTTTCCACGCAGATGAAATGGCGAGAGCTACAACAACCAAAAACAAGATTTCCAGCGCAGAAACTCCTATTAAAAAACGCAATAACTGCTTAGAACTGAATTTATTTGGATTGAAAATAAATAGTAACGGCTGTAAAGGTATGGTGATTATAGCCTTCAAAAAATCTATTAATAACCTAAAAGATGCTTTAAAAAATCTAAATAATACTTTCATTTATCTTCAGTCCTTAAAAAAATCGTCCAATAAATCTTTAGGATGTTTTTTTTTCTTAGAGTCATCTTTTGGGTCAAAAAATGAATTTAAAATCTCATCTTTTGATGACTCAGATTTTTTTTCTTCCGAAAAGAAATTTTTTATATTATCTGGGTTTTTATCTTTTGGTTTGAAAAAATCTGTTATTAATAGCTGTTTATCAGGTAGTTTTGGTTCTTCTTTTTTAGTTTTTAGGTTAAAAACATCAAAGTATTTATCTAATAATTGGGCTTGTTTTTTTTCAGTTTCTTTTTTTTGTTTAATTAGCTGATTTTCAATTTCTTGCAATTGAATTTGCTTTTTAAGTTCTTGGTCTAATACTTGAAGTTCTTGCTGTGGGTCGTTGGTATGGGTTAATTGGAGAAGAGCTTCGGCTTCGGCCTCCATTCGATTAATTTCGGCTTCCTGTTCATCTAAATCTACCCGACTGAGCTGCCTTCCTAATTCTTTTTCGGTTTGGGCAGTATTTCTTTTTAAGATTAAAACAGCTTCTTTAGCCCTTGTTTCATTAAGTTTAAATTGCAATCGAGCGATAGCTTGTTCTACTTCTTTAATGGAGTTTTCCATAGAAAGATTTAGCTGTTCATACTGAGAGATTTGGTTTTGGCAGAGAACAATTTGCTGTTGAATTTCGTGGGTTGAAACATTTTGGTTATTTCTGGCGCGGTCAAGTATTTGCAGCAGCCGATGCTGCTCCTGCTGAAATTGCTGAATATACTGGCGGATTTCTGCTTGACGCTGTTTGGTAACTTCCAATCCTTTGGTGTGGTCAGAAATAGAGGCTTGCAGCTCCCGCATAATCTGTCCTAATGCTAAAAGAGGGTCTTCCAGCCGCTGGTCTAAATCAATACCATACTTTCGCTTATGAACGTATTGCTTTATTTTTTTTTGAAACTTATCCCAAACCATATTCCCAAAACAAAGTTACGTAACGAACCGTTTAAAGTTTCCTAAGGAAACAAAAAGATTCTGTTTTAGGGCTGTTTGTACTGATAAATTATTTTTATCCGCTCAAAGTTATGAGATTACGGTTTATTTATCTTGGGTCAAGGTATAGAGATAATTTATATTTTTTCCGGAACAACGTTATAAAACAGTGTATCTTTGTGATAATTTCAACCAAAAATACCAAGTGGATATATTCGACAAAATAGCGCGTAATATGCGCAGTGATTTGGGAAAATATGCAGAGATGGGGCACGGCTATTTTAGCTTTCCCAAGTTAGAAGGGCAAATTCAGCCTAAGATGCACTTCATGGGTGAAGAAGTACTTTGCTGGTCTTTAAACAACTACTTAGGTTTAGCTAACCACCCGGAAGTCCGTAAGGCAGACACCGAAGCCACCACCGAATGGGGGCTTGCCTACCCAATGGGATCCAGAATGCTTACCGGAAATACTGACTACCACGAAGAATTTGAGAAAAAAGTATCCGCTTTCATGGAAAAAGAAGATGCTTATCTACTAAACTTTGGTTATCAGGGACTTGTATCTATAGTTCAAGCACTTGTAGATAGAAAAGACGTTATTGTTTATGACCATTTATCCCATGCTTGCATCATTGACGGAATGTTATTGAGCCAAGCAAAGCGATTTGTATTTGCTCATAACGATATGGCGCAGTTAGATGACCGCCTGCAAAAGGCCACAAAATATGCAGAACAAACCGGCGGTGGAATCCTCGTTATTACCGAAGGAGTATTTGGAATGAAAGGAGATACCGGAAAATTAGACGAAATAGTACGCTTAAAGTCAAAGTACAAATTCCGCCTGTTAATTGATGACGCACACGGCTTCGGCGTGATGGGCCCCACAGGAGCCGGAACAGCAGAACATTATGGAGTACAAAAAGACGTAGATATAATATTCTGCACCTTCGCTAAATCTATGGCACTTATAGGCGCTTTCGTAGCCGGAGACAAAACGATTATTCAATATCTTCGTTACCACATGC
The DNA here is from genome assembly GCA_026932145.1 of Bacteroidia bacterium. NCBI lineage: Bacteria > Pseudomonadati > Bacteroidota > Bacteroidia > Bacteroidia bacterium. The sequence goes on along the minus strand of JAIXKT010000048.1, from coordinate 12,933 downwards.
GTAGCCAGATTTACGCAAAAACATTACCCTTACCTATAGTTATCGGTGCATTAAAGCGTTTGGAATTATTGATGAATCATCCGGAGTTACGAACAAAATTATGGGATATAACTCACGCTTTACAGCAAGGGCTTCGCGAGCGTAACTTTGACATTGGGATTACAACAACACCGGTTACACCCGTTTACCTCAAAGGCGGAGTAATTGAAGCCACATTGCTAACCAAAGACTTACGCCATAATTACCACATCTTCGTTTCCATAGTAACTTACCCTGTTGTAGAAAAAGGAGTGATTATCCTGCGGATTATCCCAACGGCTGCGCATTCCATAGAAGATGTTCAGACTACCTTAGAAGCATTTTCAGCAGTACGCCAAAAATTAGATACGGGAATTTACACAAATAATTTTGTTGCTAATTAATTTTTTTCGATTTTTACCCGCAAATTAACACCAAAAACCATGAGTAGATTCACTGAAATTAAGGGGCTTATCTTAACATTAGAAGATGACTTTATCAAGTTTTATGAGCACGGAAATAAATCCGCCGGCACCCGAATCAGAAAAGGGATGAAAGACCTGAAAGACCTTGCCCATACAATTCGTATGGAGGTTCAAGAAATAAAAAATAAAGCTGAAGAAGACAAGAAAAAAGACTCCTGATTCTCAAAGAATAGGTATTCTCAAAGACTAATATAAGAATTAGCCTTTAACTGGCCATTGACATATAGTTTTCTGTGTTAGTGAGTTGTTGTGGTTTTCACCTTTTTTTAATTGGTGTTATGGCTTTTAAATACTACTAAGTTATGTAGTTAGCTATATTTAAGACAGATAATTACCATAAAAAAGTAATACTTTTTGATACATCTTTATTTGATTGTCAGTTAAATTATAACTAATTTTGTCTGTATGCGTTTGTATTTTCTGTTTTTCTTTTACTTATTTTTTGTCAATCTATTTGCCCAAGATGTTATCGTTAAAACGAATGGGGAGCGGTTACAGGTTACAGATATTCAATATACAGACAGCACAATTAGCTTTCGATATTATGCTGCCCCGAATGGAAATTATTTTTTACTAAATCTTCGGGAAGTTGTAGAAGTCAGGTACTCAGATGGCCGTATAGCGGTTTTTGATGCTCGAAATTCTAATAAACCTAATAGCAATGAAAACGCTAATCTCTTTGGTGGCGATATGTATCAAAAAGCCATTCGTGATGCCAGCATTTTTTATCACGGTTACGTTACGCCGATGATTCTTACAGGAGTTAGTGCTGCGGCTTGTGGCCCCGTTTGTGGTTTAGTTCCCGCTTTTTTCACAACCAAAACTCCTCCAAAATCTCATAACTTAGGGTATCCTAATCCAGAACTTATGAACAACCGCCCCTACGTGGACGCATACATAAGCCGCTCATGGCAAATCAAACGGAATAAAGTCTGGTTAGGGTACGGTATTGGAGTTGGTATTTCATTAGCAGGGACATTTCTTTTTTATTCATTAAAATGATTGCTTTTGCATTAGAAGAGCCGGGAAAAGTATCTTTGGTTGAACGGCCTATCCCCCAAATTAAATCTAACGAAGCTCTTATTCGTTTGGATGCAGCCGCCTTTAACCGTCGAGACCATTGGATACGAATGGGCTTGTATGCTGGAATTGTGCCCTCAATATTAGGGTCTGACGGCTGCGGCGTGGTAGTAGAGATAGGAGATACAGCAGAAAATCAACATTGGTTAGGTAAACAAGTAATTCTAAACCCCAATCAAAATTGGGGTGATGACCCCCGGTTTCAGTCAAAGTCATACCGTATTTTGGGAATGCCTGCTGACGGAACACTGGCCGAATATATCGCTATTCCGATAGATCGTTTGCATGAGAAACCGACTTACTTGAATGCTCAAGAAGCGGCTGCATTACCTTTGGGGGGGCTAACAGCCTTCAGAGCCTGTTTTTACAAGGGAAATATTGAACCCGGAATGAATGTATTAGTTACCGGTGTTGGCGGCGGAGTGGCGCAATTTGCAGCCCAGTTTGCTATTGCCGCACAAGCCAATGTCTTTGTAACCTCCGGAAGTATTGATAAAATTGACACACTCACAGCCATGGGAGCAAGCGGCGGGGTATCTTACAAAGAAGCTAAGTGGCACGAAAAACTGCTACGCGATTCTGGTGGTTTTGACGTAATTATAGATAGTGCCGGCGGCCCAGACTTTAACACCTTGTTGCGTATCTTAAAGCCGGCAGGTACATTAGTCTTTTATGGAGCAACGCTGGGCGCAGTCCCACAATTAGATATGCCACGTATCTTCTTTGGCCAGTTTACCATCAAAGGAACCACGATGGGAAGCGATACAGACTTTACCCAAATGCTGGATTTTGTTGCTAAACATCAAATTCATCCGATTATTGAGCCAGCCCGGCCACTCTCAGATGCTCTCGCAGCTATCAATGACCTTAAAGAAGGAAAATTCTTTGGAAAGATAGTCCTGAACTGCCGATGAACATTGCTGATTTGTGAACAGAAGTAATTTTGCTGTGTTTCTTTTGCTGATATTTATGGATATTTTTAACAATACAGCATCGCTACAAAAAACCATAGCCATCACATTATTAGGTATTTCGCAAATTTTCTGGGCTTGCAACAGAAATAGTGATATAGATAATGAAATAAAAGAGCAAATCGGATTATATTATCTAAAATCAAGTACTGCTGTAGGTGGAGGGAGTTGGCACATACACAACATTGATTTGATTAGCAAAGAGCAAACTACCCCCAAAAATTGGACAGTAAAAGCAATCATTAACGGGATATACTCTTCACCTCCCTTAGGAAACCCAATCCCAGATAGCAAATTTAGGGATACCGCTGTATTTCACTTCAAAATCAATTCTGAAGGAAATTGGATTTGTAATGAATTATAGAGATAATTCCGTATTTGATATAAGTTTCGTTAATAGCACCAATATTTGAATATAGTATTTGCTTAGCATTATTTACAAATATAATATCGCTATAAGTATGTAAAATATTTATTTTAAATGTATTATAAAAACATCAAAATACTATAAATCAGAGTTTAGCCTAAAAAGATAAATCCACAAGTCTGAAACAAAGCAGGTAGCGTTTCTCGTATAACTTTTTTTTCCGGTTAGATAAAAACCTTGTAGTTTTGAACCATGCCAGCAGTATATGATTTTGAAGCTGAAGAACGCAAACGAAAGCAGATAAGTTTGGTAGCTACATCAGTAATAATGTTACTGTTGTTTCTATTAACCTATTTTCTGGTTATTGTGCATGGGCAGGTTCCGAATCCGGAGGAAAATCAGTGGATAGCAGCCGGTAGAATTGACTTTGGAGACATGACCGAAGGCAGTAAAGATATAAATAACTTTTTTGAGGCTTCGGAAACCCCTTCTGAAAACGCACCCAGCAGTACTGCTCAAGATGACCCAACTCCCTCTAACAATACAGAACCAATAATATCTTCTTCTGAACCAAGTGAAGTTTCTGCTCCGCCTGCCGAAGAAAAACCCAAAAAGAAAAAAGTGAAAGTAAAACGTACCGCAGAAACCCTAAATGACGAAACATCCGGCGGGTCTAACCACGGAAACAATTCCTCCGGAACAGGAAATAGAGGTACACCTAACTCCCCAGTGTTAGACCCAGAAGGATTGTATGCGTGGGGAACAGGTGAAGGAGACGGCTTAAACGGAAGAGTTCCCTTAGCCTTACCTCAGCCCAAATATGAAGTCGATGAAGAAGCCAAAATCACCTTTGAAATAGTAATATCCCCAGACGGCCGCGTTAAAAGCGTAACTGCCAAAACTATAGGAACATCACCCGAACTCAAAAAAGCCGGTATGGACGCTATCAAAAAATGGAGATTTAACGCAATAGAATCCGGAAAAATTCAAAAAACAAGAGTAACCATCCGCTTTAAACTGAAATAATAACCAAATTCAGGATCTTGGTTCAGAAAATATTGTTGCTATCATAATAGTATCATAGTTTTCTTGTTGCTAAAAAAAGTAAGTAGCCTTCCGGACTAATCTCCTGTTCGAACCGCTTGCCGTTCCGGCTAATGTCGCCCAACAAAATATCAGACAAAATTAGATTTTGAGAAGATTACCCCCGTATCCGATTTTTTGTAATTTTGGCAAGAGCTGCAAAAATAAGAATCCTAAAAACACAAAACATTAGGTCAAGTCTTTACTCAGGAATGGATTGTAAGCGAAATTTTAGATTTCATGGGGTACAATTCTGTTTCTATTAGAGATTATAAATAAAAAGCTATTTACAGATTAACTATTTGATTTTCTATGGTTTTTCATAGAAAAACCTTTTACTTATAATGTCTAATAGGAAGGGTTTGCAAAAAAATAGTCAATGGGTAGATACGCTATTTTTTATAATGGCAGCACTAAAATGCCTCTACGCAAAATTACCGTCCGTTTTTTACTTTTTTATATAACTCAACAATGCCACTAACAATTGTTTGCGGTCTGGGTGGGCATCCGGGAACAAATACATCTACCGGAATAATTTGATTTACTCCTTTTAAGACATGATAGCCGTGTTCCCAATAAGGGCCGCCAATATTGGCACAAGAGCCCATCGAAATTACATATTTCGGAGAAAGTAGTTGTTCATAAACGGCTTTTATCCGCTCTACTGTCTTGAATGTTATTGTGCCTGCAATAATCATCACATTTGCCTCATTCGGAGGATATTTGGGAAAAGAATCATTACTATCAAGCTCAAAATGATTCAAATAGGCGCTGACCATTTCTACGCCGCAACAAGCTAATCCAAAGCCAATAGGCCAGATAGCGGAAGTTTGGCTCCATTGATATAGTTCCACTAAGCGGGATACTAAGATTTGCTCTTCAGATAAATGTTGAATAAACTGAGGGTTATTCATCTTCTTGAAGTACTTCTACAGGCAAAACTGTTTTTAATGGATTAGAATACAATATGTTAGACTCTGTTCGTTTTCGTAGAATGTCAATAGCAAGCCAGATAGCATTTAAGAAGCTGTCTTTTTTAGCGACTCCTTTTCCAGCGAGGTTAAATGCGGTTCCGTGGTCAGGAGAAGTTCTGATGACCGGAATACCGGCAGTAAAGTTCACTCCATTTCCTTGAGCAATAGTTTTGAATGGTATTAATCCTTGGTCATGATACATTGCCAAAATAGCATCAAATTTAAGGTACTGGCCACTGGCAAAGAAACCGTCAGCAGAGTATGGCCCAAAAACCAGCCAATTTTTTTGATTGGCTTTTTCTATGGCGGGAATAATCACTTCTAATTCTTCATTACCCAGCAGGCCGGAGTCGCCGGCATGTGGATTTAAGCCTAAAACGGCTATTTTGGGATTATCAATCCAAAAATCTGTCCGAAGGCTCTGATGCAAAATCTGAATTTTGGAAAGAATCGTATTGATATTAATTGATTCCGAAACTTGTTTTAACGGAATATGCCCGGTTACGGTAGCAATTCGTAGATTTTCATAAACCATAAGCATCAAAGAATCAGTGCTTTGAAATGCTTGTGTTAGGTATTCTGTGTGCCCAGGAAAGTTAAAATCATCGCTTTGTATTGCAGCTTTATTGATTGGTAAGGTAACGATAGCGGAGATGAGGTTCGTTTGGGCGTGAGCTACTGCCCGAGATAAAGAATTATAAGCTACAATGCCGGCAGTTTTAGATGGTTTTCCAATCTCAACCCGTTCAAAGCCTTGTCCACACTCAATAAAGTTCACCCGATTGGCCTGTGCCTGATCTATTTCTTGGATGTTTTGGTAACTGAATTTTTGTTGTTTTAGTAAGTTTTTATGGTAGTAAATAGCTTTTCCGGAGCCATATACAACGGGGATGAAGAAATGGAAGATTTTACTGTCTTCAAAGGTTCGTAGCAGTAGTTCGTAGCTAATACCGTTTGGGTCGCCTAATGTGATTCCTAATATTGGGATTTTAGTTGTTTCTGGGTTCTGTTGCATGGTCTAATAAAAATTGCATTAGTAAGCGAACGCCAGTTCCGGTGCCATTTTTAGGGCGGTAGTTATCCTGAGCATTTAAGTAGGCTGGCCCGGCAATGTCTAAATGCACCCAAGGATAGCTTGTAAAATGTTCTAAAAACTTTCCGGCAGTAATGGCTCCAGCGTATGGGCCACCAATATTCTTAATATCAGCTATATCGCTTTTGATAAGTTCTTTGTATTCATCCCAAAGTGGTAGCTCTACTAACCTTTCGTAAGATTCTTCACCTGCTTTTAGGAGAGCTTCTTTTATGTTTTTGGAAGCGTTGGTCATCATTGCAATTCCTTGTACTCCAACGGCAACTACTGCGGCGCCGGTAAGGGTGGCTAAATCAATAACAAGTTTTGGGTTATATTGTTTGGCGTAGGCTAAGGCATCGGCTAATATCAGGCGGCCTTCGGCATCTGTATTTAAAACTTCTACGGTTGTTTGGTTATACATACAGATAACGTCGTTGGGTGTGTAGGCATCTTCACCCGGGCGATTATCGGTTGCAGGTACTAAACCGATGATATGTAGTGGGATTTTTATTTCTGCACAAGCTGATAAGGTGGCAATTACTGTAGCTGCACCGGCCATGTCGCACTTCATCGAATCCATTGAATTTGGAGTCGGTTTTAATGATAATCCGCCGGTATCAAAGGTTACCCCTTTACCAACCAATATTATGGGTTGAGTATTTACGGGATTTTTAGGTTTCCATTCTAAAATACTAAATGTAGGTGGCTGAATGCTTCCACGATTAACACTTAGCAGGCCTCCCATTTTTAAGGCTTCTATTTTGGTTTTTTCCAATACCTCAACCGAAAATCCGCTTGTTTTACCTAATTGAGTAGCTATGGTTGCTAAGGTAGTTGCCGTAAGTTGGTTCGGTGGGTCATTCACAAGATCCCGTGCTGTGCAAGTAGCTTTGCCAATAGCAATACCTTCTAAGAATCCAGTTGTAGCATCTTCTGATGAAAGCGACTTGTTTCCATCCATAAAATAGCTTACTTTTTCTACTGTATTCTTTTTTTCATTTGCATTAGAAAAATATTTAAGATATTGATAATTACTTAAAAAGGGCATTTCTCCTAATACTCGTGCCAATTTATTGGGGGTAGAAAACGTTGCTGCGCCCGGGAAAAAAACCGTTACTTGGCTGCACTTTAAAGCATTTGCACGGGTAAAAAGTGTGTGTAATGATTTTCGAAGTTTTTCGTATGTAAGTGTTTCAAGTTTTCCAAGCCCAATGCCAAGTATTTTTTCAGAATCAGTGATATGCTGCAAAGTATCCTCTTTTTTTAAAAGTTCTGAATCCCAATCTATAGCTTTATAAAAAGGTTTTGGGAGTATTTCTTTAAAGAGCGGGGCACTTTCATCCGTAATCAGCAGACCTAATAAAATTTTGGGGTCTTTTTTTATTTTGTTGGTGAATTTTACTTCCATTCTAATATGTGTTTGGGCAAAATTAATGATTGATTATTTCAATACATAGTAAAAAGTATTTTTTCTTTTAGGTAAACAAACTTCTCCTGCCTCAAGTTCGGATGGATGGGTATTGCTCTGTTTTTTAGACCACTATCTTGAAAGTTCGGGCAAACTTACTGTTTTAAAAACAATAAATCCCGACAGTAAAAAATATACTTATCGGGATTCATTGATTTGCTATTGGTTTTTATATCATCGAATCAGCATAAGAGTTCCAACACGTTCAATTGCTTTTCCGTGATAGTTCACTGCACGTACTCGATAGGTATAAACACCTTCGGGGAGTTCTTTTTTGTTATAATCTGTTCCATCCCATTGGAATCCCAAGTCTTTTGAAGTAAAGACAACTTCGCTACTTCGTGAGAATATAACGATTTCAAATTCTGGGAGATATAGTCGAGAAGAAACTGAAAAATAATCGTTCACTCCATCTCCATTGGGAGAAAATGCTGTGGGAATCAACAGGTTAATAGTTTCCCGAACGAGGACAGCATTTTGTTTGATAATGGTATTTGTGCAGCCACTTGAATCCGTAATAGAAAGAGCTATATTATAGCGGCCAACATTTTCATATTGATGAAGAGGATGTGCAGCCGTTGATAATCCTCCGTCCCCAAAATCCCATAAGTAAAACGCAGCATTCGGTGTTCCTGTAAATAAACATTCTGCTATAGCATCCGGCATCTCTAAGGTATCTTCAGCTACATAAAAATCTAATTGCGGAAGGTCTTTTACAAAAACAGAAACGGGAACACGCACGCTTAAACAGGTGGTGGTGTCATTTCTATTTTCAACATAAAATGTTTGGGAATAATCTGGGCGGTATTCTAATGTGGGGCCTTCATGGAAAGCTGAACCACCTACCGGCTGGTTATACCATAACTGTGTAGTGTTGGGTAGTGGGTTCGCGTCATATAATGTGGTCGTGTATCCAGAACATACTGTATCGCCAACCATTATCGGAGGGGGAGCAGGCGGGTAGATTTCTACTACCTGAATAGAAGTATCTGCACAGCCAAATTGTGAAACTATTAATGTTGTGGTATATGTTCCGGGTGCGTTGTAGCTTACCGCCGGTGGAAATTGCCCTACGTAAGTAGCAGGCGTAGCCGCTGAACCAAAATCCCAAGTATGGGTTGCTGATGGTAATGCACGACTATAATTATAGTATATAACCGAGTTGTTTACTAAACAGTTTCCGTATGGGGAAACAACTGCACTTGCAAAGGGAATAGGATTTACCGAAAATGTTATATAAGCAGTATCACTCACACAACTATTTTGGGTAACTACTAACTTAATTATTTTAGTGCCTGTTGTTTGATAACGTACTTGAGCGGTTGGCTGTGTAGCTATTGCAGGGAAAGAACCATCCCCGAATTGCCAGAGGTAGGAAGCTCCGCTACCCGAAACGCCACTCGCCGAAAATGAATACTGATTTCCATCAAAACATTGATCATTCTGCGGATTGATAGAAACCGTAGGCTTAGTATATCGCCTAATATGATGATAAATAGTATCTCCAAAGCAAGTACCGGTCTGTGGTATAGCAAAAATTGTTGTGTCCTGAGTAACCAGAATACTGGTAACGGGGCCAACCGCCCCATGACTCCAAATGAATTTGGGGGCACCAAAGCCGGTTAAACTTACTGACTGGTCTCCGCAAACGGCTGTATCTCCTGAAATTGCCCCTGTCGGTGAATTTGATATTAGGATTGTTTTAGAGCCTGCCGGACTTAAACAACCAATACTTCCCACTGCGAAAGCAGTAATTGTTGTGTTAATGTGCGGAGAAACATAAATAACGCTTCCTGTATCACCGGTACTCCAGATGTATGTAACGTTCGGTGAAGTTGAAGATGCACTTAATTTTACGGTATCACCAGGGCAGATTATTGTGTCTGAAGCAGATATGGTAATATCCGGAACAGGATTTACAATAACCATCACAGAATCTGTAACGGTACAAATACCTTTGCTGGTCGTAATCAAGTAGTGAATGGTATCCGGCAATTGGGGATCATTGGGATAAAAGAAATTAGGTTGAGCAACTGTTGTGTCGGACAAGGCGGTGCTTGGTGTCCAGAGATAAGTTTGTAGCGGGAGAGGAGGTTGTCCTAAGCGTAGCGGGTTTCCGGCACAAACTGTTACATCCGGGCCGGCATCTCCATCAACGGCAACTGCTAACGGTATCCGAACAGTGTCTTGGTAGGAGGTAGCGCAACCATACTTGTCAATAACGGTTAAAGTTATGGGATAATCTCCCGGTTTTGAATAGGTGTGTGAAAACGTAGAATCTTGGTTTCTGGGGTTGTTGTTTACGCCGCCCGGTCCTGACCACCTAAATTTATAAGGAGGATGATAGCTGAATGAGTCTAAGTGCGCCACCATTGTCGCAGTATTGCAAAGCACAGTATATTCACTATGGATTTTAACACCACCACCGACCATGACATAAAACTTTCGGTTCGTTATACCTTTTCCGAAACATTTTGTATCTAATCCTTTCACTGCAAATACATAGGCGCGCGGCGAAGGAACGGTGGGTGTCCAGTTAAACTGACCCCAAGTTGAATAAGGTAACGGAAAATTAGGAGTGTTAAAGGTATAGTTTCCGTTTAAGTTAAGGGAGGTAAATTCCATATAAACACTGTCTTTGGTACAAGGAGCCCCCATCGTATCTAAATCAACAGCATATACTTTAAAATCTACAAAGTCATTGAGGCACACAAAAATGGAATCTGTTCCGGTGCTATCTATTCCGGAAACAATAGGAACGCGCTGTGGCGGGCAGCCTGAAGGAACAGCACAGTTAATAATGGTGTACTGCATATCCCGCATAATAGTTCCTATGAGTTGGCCGTTTCGGTATTCATCAACATAGACCACAAATATTCCCCTAAGCGGAGTTGGGCTAAATATTGTAACTTCTCCCGTTGCACTATTTAGGCTGAAGTATCTGGGCGCGTTACCTAAGGGGGTATTTGTCCCATAACCCGGTGCCCATGATACCGTATTTGGCATTGGGTTACCAAGCCGGTAAACTAAGGAATCTGAATCTAAATCTACAGCTAACTGATTTATCGTCAATGTATCTCCACTGCAGAAATAGGGAATCGGTCTCTCTAAAAAATAAGGAGATGTGTTGTTACAAGAATTTCCTGTTTGGGATAGGTCATAACTTGCCAACACACCAAAATCTGCTCCACCAGGACTGCTTATGTTTTGAATAGCAGAATTACGGCAGCAGTCTTCGTAATAAGCGGAAATTTGGCAATTAATACCGGTTACATCATAATCCCGAAAATATACTGATTCTTCTATTCCGGGTAAACTTCCAGGAGGATTATCACATTTATTACGTGCTGTTGGGCAGGGAGTTACGTCTATAGCATTAATTGGATTTCCGTCATCATCAGTCATATATTGCCATGACCCTATTGGGGTTGGTACTCCACACATTGCCGTAACATCAACGTATGAACTTAACATACTCGGAGTTGGCGCATCTATCCCCTCGCAATCTCGATAAAATTTTAAAATAACTCGAATTTGATTGGGGCCAATACATTGAAAATAAATATCAAATGCGAAACCATGTGATGCCCAACTCGACGGGATACAAAAAAGTACTAAAAAAAATAATAGTACTCCTGTTTTTTTCTTTAAAAGCGACATAGTAGCTTACGCCTTAATTTTTTAATGGAGAGCGAAATTACGACTTTTTTAAAACCATCCGTATTTTTATAGGTTAAATTTCCAATAGAATAGCTTTTTTAAGTATTTCTCACCTTACAACGGTTATTAATAGTTTCGGATATGATACTTTTTGCCCTAAAACGGGATCTATTGTAAACATATTTTCCACAAAAGGATTATCTAAGCTAATGATATTAACGGAAAGAAAATAAACTATCTCATAATTAAATATTAAATACGCTTAAAAATTAGGTTATTTCATTTAGTTTTTGGCAAAAAAGAGCAAAAAGTACTCAATTTCCCCATAAAAACCTATGCAGTAATCTCTATTTTTCAAAAGTCCATAAAAAAATATGCGTGTTAATAAAATTTATTCTATCCGGTATTGTTTTTCTCTCGTAAAAAATACTTACCTTTGTGATGTATTTAGTGACTGTAACCGTTATGAAGTCAATTGAAGATCTACAGGAATTTTATAATCAAGAGCTTATTCAGGATCTTGAGGCTGTTGAGGCCAAGCGGAAGAAAATTGTTAAGAATATTTATATCGTAATCGTTGTTACCCCGATATTAACTGCCTTAACTATTGGAGCAATTTTTTGGCTGCGTTATACAACCGGCTTAATTCTTATTCCGGTACTCATTTATCCGGCTATAGCTTGGATGACTATTTCTTTTTTTAAATCTGATAAGGAGTTTTATTACGATTTTAAAAATAAAGTTATTCAAAGAATTGTGAAGTATGTAGATCCAAGTTTGAGCTATATCAGTACGAAGCATATTTCATATAATCATTTTATTCAGAGTAAATTATTTGCAAAATCTTTAAATCGTTTTTCTGGTGATGACTTCGTTTCTGGAAATGTGGGGAATATCAAGATAGAATTATCGGAGGTTTTGGCAGAAGTTAAATCCTCAGAAGTAAAAAGTGAAGATACAAAGTCAGAGTGGCATTACGTATTTAGAGGTATCTTTTTTGCTGCCGAATTAGACCACCAAATCACGAGCGAAGTTTTTATTTTATCAGACCCTTCAGATAGTTTGTATAAAAAACTAAAGAACAAGCAATTAGATATGATACGTCCATCGGCCTTGAAGACCGGAAATACTGACTTTGATAATACTTTTTTCTGTTATTCCCATGACCAAGATGAGCTAAATTATATCTTAAATAAAGATCTTCAACAGATAATTTTAGAGTTCAAGGAAAAAACAGGATGCAAAATTTACATCTCCTTTATTGGAAACCGAGTATCTGTGGGTATTTATCATTCAAATGACCTTTTTGAGCCACGTCTTTTCACAACTATGCTTGATTTTGCAATGATTAAAGAATACTACGAAGATATTTATCATGCTATTGTTATTGCGCAAGAGCTAGACGTTCGTACGCGCACACTAACACACCAAGCCTAAAAAATAATTAAACTTATCAAAAGCGAAACGCCTAAAATAGGCTCTATTTTAGGTGTTTCGCTTTTGATATTCTATCTGTTCTTCAGAAAGTATAATAAAGCTTTTGGCAATAAGTAGCAATATTCCGGTTTATAGCTGAAACCAAACTAACCCTTGAGCGATATTACGTCAGCAGTTCTCTCCCCCGCCACAGCGTTTTGGCTTACGTTACCCAATAAAACACCGGACAAAATTAGAACCCCAAAAATAAACCGTTGAGTTAATACGATAATGATATTTTAATTAGACCAAAATGTATCTATATTCATATATTTG
>JAIXKT010000047.1 GCA_026932145.1 Bacteroidia bacterium | reverse complement strand
CAAATATATGAATATAGATACATTTTGGTCTAATTAAAATATCATTATCGTATAACTTGTCTCGATCGTAGCCAGAGGAAGCCGTTACAAGTAAGTACTTATACAATTTGTTACGCTGATTAACAGGTAGTTAATGTACTAACCCATTAACCAGCGTAGGATTTTTAGTTTGTTTAGGTAGGGAGCGTATCTGGTTTTAATGTCTATTAAATTGGACTTACGTAAGATACTTCTGGGATATGTAAAAGAGTCAAAGCTTGCTTTTCCGTGATAAGCCCCCATACCGCTATTGCCAACGCCTCCAAAAGGAAGATCCGGCACTCCCAAATGAACCAATGTATCATTGACACATCCACCCCCAAAAGAAGTATTTGCTAAGATATATTTTTCTGTTTGTCTGTTGGTTGTAAACACATACAAAGCAAGTGGGCGCGGACGGCTGTTTACAAAAGCAACGGCTTCCGATAAGTTTTTGTATGTTAAGATAGGGAGTATCGGGCCAAATATTTCTTCTTGCATTACCGGTTTTTGGGTATCTACATCGGTGAGTAATGTGGGCGCAATAAATTTGCTTTCTGGATTTGTCTTTCCGCCGGCAGCTATTATACCATCATTCAAGAATGCAGTAAGACGGTTAAAGTGCCTTTCATTGATGATTCTGCCATAATCGGGGCTTTTTTCGGGGTCATCTCCAAAAAACTCCCGAATGGAGGATTTCAACAAATTAACTAATTCAGTTTTAATACTTTCATGCACTAATAGATAATCTGGAGCTACACAGGTTTGTCCGGCATTTACATATTTTCCCCAAACAATTCTTTGGGCTGCATATTTCAGATGCACTTCTTTATCTATTATGCAGGGGCTTTTCCCGCCTAATTCTAAGGTTATGGGAGTAAGGTGCTTTGCGGCTGCCAGCATTACTGACCGCCCGACCTCTGTGCTGCCGGTAAAAAATATGTAGTCCCATTTTTCTTCCAGTAATATGACGTTCGTTTGCACATCTCCTTCAAAGACAGCGATATATTCTGGGTTAAAATACTGTATTATTAGTTTGGTTATGAGGGCAGCAGTAGCCGGCGCGTGCTCGGAAGGTTTTAGGACTGCCGTATTTCCACCGGCGATAGCTCCAATAAGTGGAGCAATTAACAACTGGAACGGATAGTTCCACGGGCTTATGATAAGCGTGTTGCCGTAAGGCTCTCGAGAAACATATCCGGATGAAATAACTAACGTTAGCGGAATAGGCACCGATTCCGGCCGCACCCAATCTCGCAAATGCTGAATAGTGTGCTTGATCTCCTCAAGTATGTATCCCACTTCGGTAACATAAGCCTCCATAGGCGGCTTATGTAGATCTGAATATAAAGCATCAAAAATGGCTTGTTCATTTTCTTTTACCATTTTTTTCAAACATTGAAGCTGCTCTAACCGGAAATCAATAGATTTTGATTTTCCTGTTTGAAAAAAAATACGCTGAGATGCTAATACAGCGCGAACTTTTTCCTGCACCAACACAGAATCTTTTACCAATAATGTATCCATACTGCTATACCCAAAAACCTTACAAATATCGTTTTTTTACTAACTAAATCAGCATTAAGTTAGCTCTATGAAAAAATAACTATCCGCTTAAAAGTCCTAAATTAGCTATGTAGTGCTTCTGATTTGATAAATTAAAATAAGAAATGATGCACAAAAGCGTTTATAGTTTTTGGGCAACCTATCTGATAATAATACAGTATGCTTTAAGCTATTATAAAAGTTTTAAATTTTTTCTGTAATATTTTCCTAAAATGTAGCGAGTTTTGCATTCAATAACTATTTTTGCGCTTTATGCTAAGAAATATATTCATGATGCCACGAAGATTAACTATTGGATTGGTTGGCTGTATAGTAGTAGCTGCGCTCATCAGCATAGGATTTGTTCCGGGACCAAAGTTTGCACGCTTGCTTCCGGGTAAAAAAGAGCGTCCACACAAAACGCAGTCTATTTCATTTCATTGGTACGATATGGGCCCCAACAATATGGGAGGGCGCATCCGTGCATTAGCATTTGACAAAAACAACACTCTTTTTGCCGCAGCATCCGGCGGGGTATGGAAATCTTTTAATACCGGCTTAACATGGGAAAGAGTTTATGGCTTTAATGAAAATATGACGGCTACATCAATAGCCATAGATCCAACTACAAGCAAAATATATGTAGGAACTGGTGATATAGTATTTACAGATAAACTCTATCTTTTAGGGCCTACTGCAAATATCAACACAGTTCGTAATGGCTATTTGTCGTATGCAGGCCAACCTGGACGCGGAGTATATGTTTCTACCGACGGAGGAAATAATTTCAGCAACCAAAATGCAACATGGGATAATGCAAACTTCCCTTTTCCGCTTACCAATTTTGAAGTTGATACACCTTGGGTATCCACTCAAAAACTATTAGCATACAACGGTCGTGTGTGGGCTGCTACTATTCGCGGGTTATTTTATACTGATGATGACTTTCAAACTGTAACATTAGCCTCTTGCGAAGCAGACCCGATTTTCCAAGAGCGTAAGTTTATGGATGTTCAGCGTTTAGGAAATGGGAAAATATTGGCAGCTACTGATTCCAGTATTTATAGCTCCACAGATAATGGCGTTACATTTGTAAATATTACCAAAGAATTAAAGTTTAATAGTTTTGACCCGGATACGATAGTGGGAGGCACCCGGATTGCATTAGCAGTTGGTAACTTAAATCAAAACGCGGTGTTTGCTGCCGGCTATGGAAATGGTAAACTACGTGGTGTTTGGTATTCTTATGACGGGGGAGACACTTGGGCAAAAGTAGGTCCAAGTTCAGGAGGGGTATTTGACCCGCTTAACTCCACCGTGAGCGGTATCAGAAGTGAAGCCGGACGCTATGCATTTACATTAGTAGTTCATCCTGAATATAATGATGCGGTGTTTTTAGGCGGACAAAAGTGGTATTTATACGCTCCCCAAGACGGTTGGGTACAAGCTGCTTATGACCAGCCAGGCGCATATCAATACGGATACTATATGCCACACAATATTTTTACGGCTGCGGTTTCTCCTTATGATAACCAAATGTATATAGCTACCGAAAATGGCTTATTCAAATATTTGAAGAACCCTAACTCAGGTTCACCTAGCTTAGTATTAGCAAGCCGTGGCTTGAATGCCTCCTTACTATACAACGTTTCCATAGCCTCTAATGGGGATGTTTATGCTTCATCAAATGGATTTGGGATTATCAGTAAATTAGCTTCCAGTGGAGCTACACAAGATTTCAATGTGGTATATCCGTCAGTAGGCGGGTACGTTGCTGTATCAAAATTTGACCATTCAAAAATGCTACGCACCTTACCTTATGGAATCATTGAGCGTTCATTTAACAAAGGCCAAAGTTTTGAGCGGTTTTGGAACGTACAGGAGGCTACTCCTTTTGATACCGTAAATATTGTAAGCGGAACAGTAACAGAACCGGGAGATAAGGGGCCTTGGATTGGGCCACTAATCTTAGATGAGGTTGTGGTAAATTCAGTAGTAAAAGACAGCAATAATAAATACAATAATCCGTCTTACGTTTATTTTACTACGAATCGGAAGCTTTGGACAATCACCAATCCCTTTGGGAGCACCAATGAGCCGCCGGTTCCATACTTTACCAATACTTCTATTCCGTTAAATGCGAGTAACAATGACGAGCCTTCGGCTTTAGCTGTTAGTGGAGATACAAACCACGTTGTGTATGTGGGAATGCGCTCTGGACGAATTATTCGGGTGAAACGTGCGCATGACCCCGTAAATATGCAAGCCTCCTATTGTAAAGAAATAGAATCTGCCAATGGCGGCCAGTTACCGGATAGATGGATTTCAAGTATGCACGTAGATCCACATAATCCCAATGTTCTCTTTGTAACCTTTGCAGGCTATTCAACGACTGACCCACTTTCCTTAGATAACTTATGGGTTTCTCTGAATGCCCAAGATGATACGCCAACTTTTGAATCCATGCAAGGGACACTTTCTAATATACCAATTTATAGCGTTCAGGTGGATCCAAGCCCAGCCAAAGCCTTTATCGCCGTTGGAACAGAATGGGGTGTTTTTGCTGCTCCTTATGATTCAACTTATTCAGATGTAGCCAATACTTTCTGGGACGAAGCTAATGACGGAGCTATGGGTAGAGTACCCGTTTATGGATTTACCTATAAATCACATATTACCAAGACCTCCATCTTGCCATCCGGAAAATCTATCATTGATATTTATCCCGAACAAGAACTACGTAAATTAGTAGTAGCTACGCATGGTAGAGGTATGATGTATTCTGATATTACGGTAGCTAGGCTGGAGGAACTTGCCCTAAATGACCCCAAAAACAACCTGAATTTGAACCTGTATCCTAATCCGGCGCAAACTATTTCTCATATAGATTTTAATGTTCCGGCAAATACCCATCTTGACTTAACTGTTTATTCAATAGACGGACGAACTATTAAACCTACCCAAAACTTTGTATTGCAAACAGGTGAAAATACCCTTGAACTAAATACCCAAGGTATTCAAGCAGGGATATATTTATTAGACTTAAAATTCACCGGCGGCTTAAATTGTGCTAAGTCAATTCGCTGGGTCGTAAAACATTGAAATCTTTAGATAAAACATTTTTTTCAAATAAAATATGCGTTCATTTATTTTTAGTTTAGCCATTGGCTTCTTGATACTACCCAGTTTTTCGATAGCTCAATTTGAGTTACAGCAGAAGTCTGTAGAGTATGGTGCTGTTCGGTCATTAAAGCCGGCAAAGACTCAGATTCCTTGGGGAGATTCTACTGTGATAGACACTATTTACAAACTTTGTGGGGAAACCTTACCTACAAGTGTTTTAACTTGGGGAGCTGGTACAGGCACTGCTGGTTGTATAGCCGGTACAAGCCCCGGGAGATTACGTACTTCAACAAACAGCTATTATGTTGGCGAAGTAGGCCAGCGATTTGATATTTCTGCAAATGCAAAGGTATTAGGCACTTTTGCCGCTATTCTTGGGCCGGGCTTTCAGGTAGGAACCAAAATTAACGGTTCAGATGCAGATTCTTTCCGCCTACGGCTCTATACTTTTACCAACCGCCCCGGCAATCTCATCGCTACCAAATACTATACTATTGACGACTTAGGCGACTTTGCAGCTCAAGACCCAAGTCCATTTAATACTTACTTGGCGTTTGATAGCGCAGTTACAGTAGGCACACGTTTCTTCATGTCATTTGAAGTACAAACCCCAACTTCTGACGATATTGTTGCCTTGTATCATACAGATTCAAGTTGCGGCACAATGTCAAAATATTTTTACTGGGGCGTTATAGATTCTGCCACAAACCTACCTCCGGCTTCTCCTTCTATGCGTTGGAATAATGTAGATAATATATTTCAGGGAGGGTTACTTGCAGATTTATACATTTTACCGGTTGTAGCTGACACAGGCAGCACTGTGGGTATAAATAACCCTATTTCTATGGCAAACCTAAAGATATTAGGTACTTTTCCTAACCCTGCTTGTGAACAAGCCGTATTACGCTATGAAATGGCAAAAGCAATGCCCGTTACTGTCAGCATTATGAATGCAACAGGACAAGTTGTATATCAAGTTCATCAGGATTCCGTTGCCGGAATGCAAGAACTAAGGCTGCCGGTATCTGACTGGGCTAACGGAACTTATTTTGCCGCATTTTTTACCCCCGAAGGCAGAATCGCTACCAATATTATTGTATCACATTGATAATATAAAATTATTATCAATGTTTTTTATCTTTTTACATAAATGGATGCAAAACTTTTGCATCCATTTATGTTTTGATGTTTATAGAAAGAATTAAAAAACTTAACCTAAAAAACACTAAATTCGCAACCAAAAGCAGAGAAATACAGATGGAAAAGGATTTTGTAGATACTGACCGTGCTATTATTTCAAAATTTAATGAAATTGTAAGATCGTATGACGGACGCAATGGAAAAGCGGTAAAAAAACAACTTAATCAACTTATCGCAAGAGACCCTAACTTTCTGGAATGCTACTTGTTTTTATCCAAAATAGCTTCTGACGAAGGGGATTCTTATGAAGCAGAAATGATGATTAATTATGCCTTTGATATTGCTATTAACCTTATTTGCGACGACGAAGGCACTTGGCCGGCTTCCCTAAAATACAACATTGAAAAAAACCGGCATATCATTCATACAATACAAAAGAAAGCAATATCTCTCTGGCAAAAAAATGAATATTACAGTGCCTTAGATTTGCTAAGACACCTTTTACGCTGCGACCCCGAAGACGGTGCCTCTACCCGCTTCTATATGTTAGCACTACTGATGAAAATAAACTACCCAAACTTTGAAGAACAATTTAACAAACAAGGGTTTCACGGCGTAAACCTATACCAATGGTTTGACGAAAACTATAAAAACTACATCAAAGAATTTAAACTTTGGGAAAGTTGTGTTCGCAATCGTGAATGAGTTCAGATTATACCTTTAGACAGGCTACTCCGGCAGATATACCTTTTTTGGTTATTTGTGTTTTGCAGGCCGAAAGAGTTAATACTGCTTCTACCTATCAGCAAATATTTTCACTATCATTATCGGAAACCCAAAAACTCATTCAAACTATTTTTGAAGAGGATTGTAGTGAACAAGAAATTTGCGCAAGTCAGTTTTTGGTTATAGAATATGCCGGAAAGTTGATCGGCGGATGTTCCGCTTGGATAGAGCCTACGGATTTATCATCAGCCCACTTAAAAGCCCAACTACTCGCTTTTTCTATAGGTAACGAAAAGTTCCAAGAGGCTATTCCGGTACTAAAATTATTTACATATTGCCAAATACCCAGAACCCCCGGAAGCCTGCAATTAGAGTCATTTTATATTGATCCAAATTTCCGTGGGCAAAATATAATTCAGAAACTTATTGAAAATCAAATAGCCATTTTTACTAATCAATCTTGTAATACAGCAGAAATTCAACTTACGAATAATAATATTCGGGCTTTAAAAGCCTATCAAAAGTGCGGCTTTACGCAAGATTTTGAGAGCAAAACAGATGATAGGCTAATTCCCTACTTAGGAGCAAACGGGAAGATTCGCCTTACCCAAAAACTAAATACAGTGTAAATTTATGGCAAAGAAGGCTGATATTGTGGTAGTTGGCGGCGGAGCTGTTGGCCTTTCAACAGCGTGGAAACTTGCTTCAGCAAACCAAAATTTAAAAATAATCCTACTTGAAAAAGAAAAATATCCTGCATTTCACCAAACAGGGCATAATTCTGGAGTGATTCATTCCGGGTTATATTACAAACCCAAATCACTGAAAGCTACATTATGTTTTCAAGGGAGAGAAGAAATAACCGAATTTGCCCGCCAGCATAATGTTAAGCATGATATTTGTGGAAAAATTGTTGTTGCAACCGAAGAATCTGAACTTGATAGGCTTCGCAAAATCACTCAAACCGGCCACGAAAACGGCCTTAAATCCATAGAAATCATTGACGCTAAGCAAATTCAGAAAATAGAGCCATTTTGTACCGGTCTTCAAGGTATCTGGGTGCCTTATACCGGAATTATTGATTTTCCGGGAGTTTGCAACACATTAAGCAACTTACTGGTGGAAATTAACCCACAAAATGCCGTTCTTTTTCAGCAATATGTTGTAAATATTACCGAAAAAAATACAGAAGTAATTGTAAAAACAACTACTGATGAATATTCAGCGGCACACGTTATTGTTTGTGGTGGGCTGCATAGCGACCGATTAGCTCGTTTACAAGGCTTAAAGCCGAAAGCCCAGATAGTTGGCTTCCGCGGTGATTATTATGAACTTACGAAACAAGGAACCCATAAAGTCAAAAACTTAATTTATCCTGTTCCCAATCCAGCTTTTCCGTTTTTGGGGGTTCATTTTACCCGAATGGTATCCGGAGAAATAGAATGCGGCCCCAATGCGGTATTTACGTTTAAGCGAGAGGGATACCAAAAAACCGATTTCTCCCTAAAAGACACTTGGGAGGCTTTATCTTTTGCCGGAACATGGCAATTATTTAGAAAACACTGGCGTTTTGGTATAGATGAATATCACAGGTCATTTTCTAAGCAGTTGTTTTTAAGTCAATTACAACGGCTGATTCCGGCACTTAATGCGGGGGACATCACGCCCGGGCGCGCAGGGGTGCGCGCAATGGCACTAAACCCGGATGGAACTATGGTTGATGACTTTCTTTTTGAGACTACGCAGCGCACTATCCACGTGTTGAACGCGCCTTCGCCGGCAGCTACAGCCTGCCTCGCTATCGGCGGATATATCCAACAATTAGCAGCCCAAAAGTTTGACCTCTAAGGGCTCTTACTTTTGGGAAAACTGCCAATCAAATAATACTCTCTAAGATTTAACTAACTAAAAACCAAGGATTCAGTAGGTTTTCCTTGTTATAGTTTAGTGGTTTTTGGAACTCAGGATATTGCGTTACAGGCTTTCCGGCTGCTCTGGCGATAGCATCACCGGCAGCAGTATCCCATTCCATAGTGGGGGCAAAACGCGGATATGTATCTGCACTTCCCTCTGCAACTAAGCAGATTTTTAGAGAACTCCCGGAAGAAACACAATTTAGATTGGGATGTATTTTCCGCTGAACACTGATATAGTCTTCGGTTTCGGGAGTGTTATGAGAACGGCTGGCAACAACTGTAAATGGTCGCTCTGAATTTAACTGAGGTAATTTTATCCCTTCTTGCTGAATAGAAGCCCAAGTTGGAAAGAAAGTAGTATCTGTTATTTTTTGCTTAAATGAGCCAACTCCCACATAACCAACGTATAGATTTTGTAGTGCTGGAGCATAAATAACTCCGAAAATGGGCTCACCTTGGCGAATCAAAGCTATATTTACGGTAAATTCTCCATTCCGTTTGATAAACTCCTTAGTTCCATCTAAGGGGTCAATAAGCCAGAAAAGATCCCACGAAGCACGCTCAGCATACGGAATAGATTTACCTTCTTCGCTTAAAAACTTGATACCATCTTGTGGTAAGATGTTTTCTATAATTGTGTGTGCTTTCTTGTCAGCAATAGTTAACGGTGTTTTGTCTTCTTTGCTTTCAACGGCGAAGTCAGATTGATAAACCTCCATGATAGCATTTCCGGCTTTTATTCCGGCTTCTATGGCTTTATCAAACCATAATGGCAAAATATTCATAATAAGTTATTTAGGTTGGTATATTTTAGTAGCCTTTTGAAAGATTTCGTCTTTATCAAAGGTCATTTTTTTGGTTTGTTGGGAAATAAAGAGTTCCATTTGGTCTGTATAATGTGGGCTTTCGGGTCTGGCAGATGCTCCGTAGGCATTTACAGTTTCGAGGTAAACTTGCCCATTTTGGAATCGTACTAATTGTATGTAAGAGTCCCCTGCAATAGCCTTAAAGTGTCCGTTTTTCAAATCTTGGGACATGATTGCGGCGACAACATCCGGCAGCCCGCCTAATGGAAGGCTTCGTTTTCCTCGAATATGACGCTGTACTTGCCCAAGGGTTACATCTAAGGTCCCGTAATATTTCATCAGAAGGGCCTGTGCTTCCCGTAAACATTTGATAAACAGCTCTTCATTTATCGGCAAGCCAACTTCTAACTGGTATGACCCGCCTCGAATAGCCTGAAAAAAACGGTTGATAGCAATCATGGCTAAGGCGGCTGTTTTGTTTTCGGCAGAGCAGTTTAAATCCCAATTACGCAACTTTTGCAGTGCTTCCGATACATCAGGATATTTTTGGGGTGAAGCAGAAAATAACTTTTGAATAGACTCATAAAATGGGCCAAACTTAGGGAAGGTTCTGTCATATTTGATTTTTTTAAAATCTTCCCAAGAGATGTTCGGTTTCTCCCCAAAGAGCTGGGACAGTCTTCGGGAACGGTTGTTGTCATCAACTTGCAGGCTGAAGGTGGAGTCAAAGTCAGCAGGTTTTAGGTTTTCTTCGGGGCAAGTTGCGTTAAATGGAGTGTTGTTGGTGTTAAAGAGGAAGCCGCAAGATGGGTTGATGATTCGGGGCATTTTTTCAAGTGGTTGAATATCAGTCCATCGTGTTTCGGAGGTGTTACCGGGTAGCACACCCGCCCAATGATAGCCCGGCTTCCTTTTGGGTAGCTGAGCCATGTGTAAGTACATGATATTATCGGCTTTATCAGCATAAACCAAGTTAAAGAGTGGCGCAGCGTGATAGTTTAAGGCTTGCAAAAAATCGGCTAAGTTTTGAGATTTATTCATACGATACCACTGTTCGGCGGTTCTAACCTCTTCACTGGCGCAAATCCGAGTAGCGTAAGCTCCCTGTTTGGTTTGGAGAGCAGGGCCATATTCCGTAAATAAAAAATTCTTAGGAATACTTAACACAAAGGGGCCGATTTTTACCTTCAATTTTTTTTTAATGACCTCAAAATTTTGCCAATTGCCATCGTACTTATATTGCCATTTATTGTTGGGGTTAATGTCAAGTTTGTAGTAATCAACAAGATCTGGCCAGTTAAAGGTGTGTGCCCAAGATAGATTTGGGGTTGTGCCATGAAAGATGGTAACCCCGCCGGGGAAAACTCCGCCGATAATATTCCAACCTTCTTCGCTGTGCAGGTGAGCTTCATACCAAGCAAAACGTCCTTCTAACGGCTGGTGAGAGTTTACGTTCATAAATACGCTGCCGTCTGTGGTTTTATGGGAGTTTGCTGCAAAAGCATTTGAGCCGCCTCCGATAAAAAAACCATGCCGAAAAGTATCAATACGTCCTTCCATAATCGCTTGAACTACAAAAGGCAGCTGTGAAAAGAGGCTTATTGTAAACGTATAACCCCGAACAATATCTTCACCCGTTACCGGAAATAATTTTTTTACGGTAACTTCTTTAGGATGTGTGTTGGCATATCGGTTAATTCCGGCTGCGTAGGCATCTAAAACAAGTTTAAAATCAGGTGAAATCTGTTGGGAATATTTTTCTTTAACGTTTTTTTCAACACCGGTGTAATGAAAAAGAAAATCCATGATAGCACCTTCTTTGCCTAAGATTTTTCCTAACTGTCCTTTTGCGCTCGCTAAGGCTTCCTGAACTGATTTGAAATCATCTTCGGATTGCACCCACGCCAAACCATAGGCTACGCTTGCATCCGTCTTTCCGTAAATATGCGGAACGCCAAATGAATCCCGAACAATAGTTATTTCTTTAGGTGAAAAGTTTAGACTTTGCCCAAAACTATTTATCCCTAAAAAGAAACAAATAGCAAGAAGTTCAAAAAAGCGTTGCATTGCAGCAAATATACAGATGTTTAAACATTTAATCGGCCAAATTCATGTATTTTTGCTTGCCAGAAATTTTGGTGAATGACCCCTACAATTGTCAATAGACGTGCTATCTACGATTATCATTTTTTAGAGCGATTTAGTGCCGGAATGATACTTAAAGGCACAGAAATCAAGTCTTTACGGTTAGGAAAAGCACAGCTAATAGACGCTTTTTGTATGTTTATTGGAAATGAACTTTATGTGCGTGGAATGGAAATCGCACCCTATACTCAAGGGACTTACAATAATGTGCCCGCTAAAAGAGATAGAAAACTACTGCTAAGTAAAAAAGAATTAAGCCGGTTGCTATCTAAAATGGCCGAAAAAGGCTTAACTATAATCCCCACCAAAATATTTTTCTCTGATAGAGGTTTTGCAAAAATCGAAATAGCCTTAGCCAAAGGTAAAAAAGACTATGATAAACGTTCTACCATCAAAGAACGGGAGCAAAAAAGAGAAATTGACCGACATTCAGACCCGCACTAAAATCATCTACATAAAAGCTATTTTCTGCTTATGTCTTTTACATTTCATACGAATTTTGAATTATATTACAATCATCAACGGACTAATACGCAGCAATATGTAATTCCCTTTATTGAACAAACGGGGGCGATAAAGCAGGGAATGCGGGTTTTAGAAATCGGCTGTGCAGAAGGCGGCGTTATTCGTGCGTTTGTAGATTTAGGCTGCACAGGAACCGGAATAGAGTTAGTTACAGAGAGAGCAGAGAGAGCCAAACAATTTAACCAAGAAATAATTACTGCCGGAAAACTCAATATCTTAACCCAAAATATCTATGATGTAAACCCGCAACAAGATTTTCCCGATGGCTTTGACCTGATTGTGTTAAAAGACGTTATAGAGCATATCCCTGACCAGCAGAGATTTATGCAGGTTCTTAAAGGATTTTTGCGCCCAAAGGGTCGTATCTTTTTGGGTTTCCCACCTTGGTATATGCCTTTTGGCGGGCATCAGCAAATATGTCATCATAAATTATTAAGCAAAATGCCTTGGATTCACTTATTCCCGCAGTTTTTATACAAAAAAATATTAAAAATCGCCGGAGAATCCCAAGAGGGTATCCAAGAACTTTTAGAAATTCAGGAAACAGGTATATCCATAGAAAGGTTTGAAAAAATTTGTGATCAGGAAAACTATCATATCTTGAGCCGTAAACTGTTTTTTATTAATCCAATATATGCCTTGAAATTTAATTTAAGCCCCAAAGAACTCCCTTCTTTTTTTTCTAAAATTCCTTTTTTTAGAAATTTTGTAACTACAACGGCTTATTTTGTTGTTTCCCCTTAGCGGTAGAGTAAAAAAAGAACTAACCTTACGATTAAAGAAAACCATGATACCTTGATTGTAATCACGCTCACCAACGAAGTTATAGCTTTTATACGTTGAAATCACAATCGTGTTTTTCATTCAAAACAAAGTAACTTTGCTTACTTTAAATTAACGTATCCTCTAAATTATCGGCCTTTCTGGCAGCAAGCTTGTGAATCAGCAATTATTTTGGCAGCAATCTTTAGCATACTTAAAAGGCATTGGTCCTAAGCGGGCAGCAATTTTAGCAGCCCAATTATCTTTGAATAACTTTGAAGACTTGCTATACTTTTTTCCCAGAAAATACATAGACAGAACCAAACTAACCCGAATTGCGGATATTTCTCCGGAACAAGATACCGTTTCTCTCTTAGGTACTTTATCCGGGTTTGATATTGCCAAAACAAAAACCGGAACAAGGCTACTTTGCCGGTTATCTGACGCAAGCGGATCTATTGAACTAATTTGGTTTCAGGGAGTTAACTACATATCTACCAAGTTTAAACCCGGCTTGGAGGTATTGATTTTTGGTAAAGCAAGCCAAACGAATCATGGATTTCAGATAGCGCATCCCGAAATAGAAGATATAAGTAAGGTAGAATCCATAGCTGATAAATTGGTTATTTTATCATATTATCCCGGAACGGAATATTTAAAGCGCTCAGGAGTTGATTCTAAAACTTTTCGGAGTTGGATTCAACAATTGTTGTCTATCGCAGGGAACTACATCGTGGAATGGCTTCCGGAATATCTGCAAAAAAAGCATGATTTAATTCCATTAAACGAGGCAATTACGCAGATTCATTTTCCGGTATCTTGGGAAGCGCAACGAGCAGCAGCCACCCGAATCAAATTTGATGAATTTTTTCTATTTCAACTGCATTTGGCATTGCAACGTGCAGAATCAAATGCAAAACGTACAGCCGTAGTTTTTCCGGTAGTAGGAAATTATTTTTTGACATTTTACCATCAATATTTACCTTTTGAACTAACGAATGCCCAAAAACGGGTAATCAGGGAAATTCGTCAAGACGTTGCCAAACCACTGCAAATGAATCGTTTAATACAGGGAGATGTCGGAAGCGGAAAAACAATTGTTGCCTTATTTACCATGTTAATGGCCTTAGACAATGGTTTTCAAGGTGCGATGATAGCTCCTACTGAAATTCTGGCTGAGCAGCATTACCGTACTTGGTGCCGTCTGTTAGAGCCTATGCAGATTAGAATAGCTCTACTAACGGGTTCTACACCCAAAAAGCAACGCCAGATAATTTTAGATGCTTTACAAAGAGGTGAACTCCAAATTCTGATAGGAACCCATGCCCTAATTGAGCCGCCAGTAAAGTTTTTTCGGCTTGGCCTAACAATCATTGATGAGCAGCATAAATTTGGGGTGTTGCAGCGAGGTGCATTCTGGCAAAAAGCACAGACTCTGCCCCACCATTTAGCGATGACAGCTACCCCAATCCCCAGAACCTTAGCTATGACCCTCTATGGAGATATTGATATTTCAGCAATTAATGAACTTCCACCAGGGCGTAAACCCATAATTACCAAACTATTATCAGAATCACAACGCTTACAACTCTTTGGCTTAATCCGTCAGGAAATTAATAAAGGCCATCAAGTTTATATCGTTTATCCGCTGATTGAAGAGAACCAGAAGTTGGATTTGTTAGCCGCAGAGCAAGGGTTAGTAGCCATCAAGCGTGCTTTTGCCGGAATCCCTATTGGCTTTGTGCATGGAAAACTTCCGGCAGATGTAAAAGAAACAGAAATGAAGCAGTTTTTAAAAAAAGAAACTAAAATTTTAATATCCACGACTGTTATTGAGGTGGGAGTAGATGTTCCCAACGCTACTGCAATCGTTATAGAGCATGCTGAACGGTTTGGTTTATCTCAACTGCACCAGCTACGTGGCCGGGTAGGAAGAAGTGCTAATCAGTCTTATTGTATCTTGATGACCCCGGATAGAATTTCTTCTGAAGCTAAAAAACGGTTAGAGGTGGTCGTTCAAACCCAAGATGGCTTTGAAATAGCCGAATATGACTTGAAATTCAGAGGACCGGGGGATTTTCTCGGGGTGCGCCAAAGTGGAATCCCTGAATTTAAAATGGGAAACTTAGTTAATGACCAACCAATTTTGACAAAAGCGCGCTGGGCTGCCTTTGAATTATTAAAACAAGACCCCAACTTAAAACAACCAGAAAACCAAATTATAGCTGCTAAAATCACCGAATATCGTCAAGAACTTGCCTCCAAAACGCTATTAGCTTGATTGTTGCTGCTTGATAATAATCCCCTTAGGAACAATTTGTAGATGTATTGTGTGCCTATCCATATCTCGGTGATACAGCGTAACAATGCACTCATTGTTATTCAACCAATCCACTAAGCAAGTATTCTTGTTGATTTCCGTTTGCTCTATCTCAACCCACAGAGAATCTTGGCGGGTTTGTGTTTGAACCCGAATTGAAACAGAAAGCGGACTGAAATAGCTGTTTTTTTCCCCAGATATTATTACTTGATTTTTTTCATTAGGGGATGTGGAAGCAATCTCTCCGGCCTTTTCCTTGCGGGTACAAGCAGCACAAATAATTAAAATTCCAATAAAGATAAAAAGTCTATGTATGGTCATTAAAATCAGATTTTGGGCAATATAGAAATTTTAAGAATATCTGAATATTATTTCTCAATCATCGGGAATAATAAAACTACGCTTAGACTTGTATAGTATTCGGATAAATAATTGATATTCAATCAATGAAGAAAATAATTCTGATGTAAAATGTAGATAAATTACATTTAATCTCAATATAAGCCTATAAAAAGTTTCTGCGCACTCTTTTTGATACCGATTTTTAATTATTTTTGTTCCCTAAGTGAAGTGTTTTTACTTGTGATTACTGAATAAACAAGAAAAAACACTTCACTTTCTTATCGTAATATTGTAAATTATAGATTCATCTTTATTTTTATGTCTAGTTCGATTGATAAACTGAAGCAAAAGTATGAAGCCTCCCGCAAGTATATGCTTACGCATGTGGAGTTCACCATGATTTTAATGTCTTATCCGGCAATACTTGTTTCTGCTGCGGATAACCGAGTAAGTATTCTTGAATACATTTTGGTGAATGATACCGCTATCCAGCAGGTAAAAAACTATGTTAATTCAGATATAAATACCAAAGATTTAGAAGCTTTCTTCTTACGGGAAATAGATTTTTTGGTAGAAAATATTCATGATTGGGAAGACCAAATGCTTCAAGGAGTTAAGAAATTGATAGAAACGGTTCCAGCTTTTGCAAAACCAATTCAAGAACTAATGCAAAAAACAGCTGATGTACATCATGGTACAAGCGATTTGGAAAAACGTAAAATAGAAGCAATCTGTAATACATTAGGCCTCCCGCTGATAAATTAAAAAGTAATATTGATTTTTTATGAGAATTATTGCAGTTATTTTAGGGTTAATTTTTGGGCTGGGTTGGAGTACCCAAAGTTATGCTGTTGATAAGATTACGTTATCTGCAAAGATAGACGGCCAAAGTCAAGTTCCGGCAAATTCTTCCTTAGCAAAGGGAGTAGGCTATATTGCGGTATCAGAAGATATGAGTTCAATTCGGATTCGTCTAACTGCCGGTGGCTTATCAAGTAACATTACCAGTATTGATATACGCGAAGGAGCAGCCGGTATTAATGGAGCCGTCTTAATAACACTATCTTCCCGAAAAACACAAGATACCGTTATTGTGGTGAACAAAGCGATGCTCGGAAAACTATTATCCGGTAACGCATACTTTAATGTACATACTACCAATAACCCCAATGGGGAAATTAGAGGCCAAATTTATGTTGAGCAAGACTATATCTTTACCGCAGAACTAAGCGGAGCTAAACAGATGCCGCCCGTAACAACAAACGCAAAAGGAGTAGCAATAATATTGATACCCAGAGCATTAAACAAAGTCTATATTTGGGCGACCACTTCTGGCTTAACTGGCACAATTACCTCTTGCCACCTACATAAAGCTCCAGATGGCCAAAGTGGCGGAGTGATTTTAGACTTAACAGCCATAAAGTCAGAACGTCATATTTTTGGAAACGTAGCTATTGTTCCAACTATCACCTTAGCAGATTTAATCGCCGGTAATATCTACCTCAATATTCACACCGCCGCCAACTCTTCCGGAGAGATTCGGGGTAATTTTAACTGGATAAAAGGGCTACATTTTGATACGTTTATGAACGGAGCAAGTGTAATGCCCGCTGCTACTACTGATGCTGTTGGCCTAACTACCCTCTGGACTAGCCCAAATTTAGATACATTATATTACAGAATGTTGGCAGTAGGAGATAAACTAACCAGCGAAATAACCAGCGCACGTATCTGCAACGGAATTGTAGGTTCAAATGGCACAACCGTCCATAGCATGAACACAAACACAATCGGAGACGTTTCAGGATTCTGGAAAGCCTCTGATGCAGCACCATTCGACTTAACTAACCTACAAAAATTCCTGAAAAACGAAATGTATGTACAGGTAAATACCACCTTAAATGCCAGTGGCGAAATTAGAGGCCAATGCAGACCAAATGCCAGAAATGGATATTTAATTAACATAGATGCTCAACAAGCCGGCTCAACCACAACAGGATCAGGAACAGGTATTGCATCTATCAACCGTTACGAAAACCATCTAACATACCTAATTGCAATAGAAGGCTTAACAGCAAGCATCCAAAGTGCTCATTTTCACAATGCTGCACGTGGTTCAAGCGGCACCTCTGTCTATGACATCACCAATAGTTTTGGCCAAATAGATACTTATGATTTAGCAGCAGGGGCATGGAACAGTACCGACGCAGTTCCTTTTACACCAGCTCAGCTATTAAACCTAAAAAATGGAAACCTATACGTAGATGTTCATACACAAGCAAACCCTAACGGTGAATTAAGAGGCCAAGTGGATTCTCCGGTTATTCAAACCGGTATTGAAGAACTAAAATTAGCTTCACTGCTTTCTGTATATCCTAACCCATGCTCCAATCTTCTAAACTTTAATATCGAAAATGACTTTGATAACTATCAAGTTACTATCAAAACAATTCAAGGAGCTACTGTTTTGGATGAAAATCGCCCCCTTAGCGGTACATTAGATATTCATAATCTACCTGCCGGAATGCTAATTCTGAATATCTTAGATAAAAACGGAAACTTGGTATATGTTTCTAAGTTAGTAAAATTGTAATTAACTGATGTTACGCAAGGATATCATTAATTTAGCTGTATGAATGTTGAAAACAT